>NZ_VOZH01000029.1:0-41061 GCF_013419875.1 Acinetobacter sp. YH12049
GGTGCTGCAATGCGCAAGCTTATACATCTGTGTTATGGCGTTTTAAAACATCAGACTGCCTATCAAAGAGATTATTTATTGGTCGAATAATCTCAAAACCTGATTGACTACCAAGACGGTATCTCAGGTCGCTGACTTCACGTATATTCAAACTCATTCAGGCTGGGTCTATACCGCCTTTATTATTGATGTGTTCTCGCGAGCAATTGTTGGATGGAAAGTATCAACACGTATGAATACAGATATGGTGCTCGATGCACTGGAGCAAGCATTGCATGATCGAGGCATGCCAAAGAACGTGATTCATCATAGTGACAGAGGCGTGCAATATCTTTCCATTCGTTATACCAATCGTTTAGAAGCAGCAAATTTACGAGCATCAGTCGGTACGACCGGTGATTCATACGATAATGCTTTGGCTGAAACGGTGAATGGCTTATACAAAACAGAGGTGATTGAATATTTAAAAGCGGATTGGCAAGGTTTAGCAGATGTACAACTTGCGACACTAAACTGGGTAGATTGGTTCAATAAAGAGCGTGTACACAGTGCACTGGGTTATGTATCACCTTTTGAGTTTGAAGCAATGTACTATGATAAGATTAACCCGTTAGGTCAGGTGGCCTAACTTAAATAAAAAAGTCTCCGACAAACCCGGTACGGTTCAGTTCACAAACTACATTACAGGTCAGTCTATTTTGACAGATGGTGGAATGGTTTACCGTTAACATCAATATAAGGAATACAAAATGAAAGCAGCTCGTTTTTATGACCGAGGGGATATTCGAATTGAAGATATCCCTGAACCGAAAGTACTTCCAGGCACAGTTGGAATTCAAGTTGCGTGGTGTGGTATTTGCGGTACGGATTTACATGAATTCATGGAAGGTCCTATTTTTATTCCACCTTGTGGTCACCCACACCCAATTTCGGGAGAATCTGCACCTGTAACAATGGGACATGAATTTTCAGGCGTGGTTTATGCAGTTGGAGAGGGTGTAGATGATATCCAAATTGGGCAACATGTCGTAGTTGAACCCTACATTATTGCTGACGATGTGCCGACTGGCCCCAATGATAAGTATCATTTATCAAAAAATATGAACTTTATTGGTTTAGGTGGACGCGGTGGTGGTCTTTCTGAAAAAATTGCAGTTCAGCGGCGTTGGGTACATCCTATTTCAAATGATATTCCTTTAGACCAAGCAGCATTGATAGAACCTTTATCTGTCGGTCATCATGCCTATGTCAGAAGTGGCGCAAAAGCTGGCGATATCGCACTGGTTGGTGGAGCAGGCCCAATAGGCTTACTTTTATCTGCTATTTTAAAGGCTAAAGGTCTCACGGTTATCATTACTGAACTGAGTGCAAAACGTAAAGAAAAAGCGATAGAAGCGGGTGTTGCCGATTATGTACTAGACCCATCTAAGGTTGATGTAGTTGCTGAGGTAATGAAAATTACAGAAGACCGCGGTGTAGATGTCGCTTTTGAATGTAGTAGTGTCAATAAAGTCATGGATACACTCGTTGCAGCAATGAAACCAACTGGTGTAGTCGTTATCGTTTCTATTTGGAGCCATCCTGCCACAATTAATGTGCATAGTGTGGTCATGAAAGAGCTCGATATTCGTGGAACGATTGCTTATGTCAATGACCATCAGGAAACCATCCGTTTAGTCGAGCAAGGTAAGATTAATCTAGAACCTTTTATTACCCAACGTATTGCATTAGATGATCTTGTTTCTAAAGGCTTTGAAACGCTGATTCATAATAATGAGTCTGCTGTAAAAATTATTGTTCATCCATAGTAAAGCCTAATTTGAATAAGCTAGAAATAAACTCTATGTAGCTATTTCTAATATCTTTATCGATAGAGAATGAGTCTGTACGTACAGATTCATTCTCAAATTTACAGTGTTGAGTGCCAGTATGATTTTGATCATAGAGCCTAGTAAAGATATAAGGCTTTGTTGCATAAATATGTAAGCATCTGATTTAAATAGATTTAATTTTAGATCAAAAAATAATCAAAACTTTTAAAATCATATAGTTATGAAATCTTTGTGCAACAAAGCCGTTGCAGGTGGAAAACAACACAGCGCTGGTGAGTTATTTTACGAACCGACCATTATTGCCGATGTAACTGCAGAGATGGATGTTGCAACTCAAGAAACTTTTGGACCATTAGCTGCAATTTTTAAGTTCGAAACTGAGCAACAAGCAATTGAGATGGCCAATGCCACAGAATTTGGTTTAGCTGCTTACTGCTACACACAAGATTTAGGTCGTGCGTGGCGCATGAGTGAACAACTCGAGTACGGTATGGTTGGAATTAATAAAGGCTTGATTTCAAATGAGGTTGCACCGTTTGGTGGAATTAAACAGTCAGGTTTAGGGCGCGAAGGCTCAAAATATGGCATTGAAGATTATCTCGAAATCAAATACACCTTATTTGGAGGATTAGGCTAATGAGTAATGAAAAATTTGAAAAAGGTTTAGCGATTCGTAAACAGGTGCTTGGCGAAGCTTATGTCAATAATTCGATCAACAATGCTGATGATTTTAACTTACCTTTACAGGAACTGGTCACGGAGTATTGTTGGGGGGCGGTCTGGGGACGTGAAGAACTGAGCAAACCTGAACGTAGTCTAATTAATCTGGCTATGATATCAGCCTTAAACCGTCCGCATGAATTGAAGCTACATGTTAAAGGAGCTTTACGTAATGGCGTGCCTAAAGACAAAATTCGAGAAGTACTCTTGCAAGTAGCAATTTACTGTGGCGTGCCAGCTGCTGTAGATAGTTTCCGTATTGCAAAAGAAGCAATTTTAGAATATGAACAGGAAAATATTTAAAAATTTTACCAATCAAAGGTTAAAATTATAACCGCATTATTAAATGCGGTTATTCTATTTGCGATTGAAACCTATGAATACTTTCAGCATAAGAAATATTGACAATTAAAGTGAGTAAATCATTACCATATATCAAAATTAATGAAAATTTTGCCACTTGATATCAATTTAACATAATCACTATTATACGAAGTACAACTGTAACTCCAAAATAGAAATGTCCGGTTTCTCCAAAGTAAAGAATACTCGCTTTTGCGATTATCGAAGCGTACGGTTTGATATGTTGGTGTTTATGTCGGATAAAGAACTTAAACGATTGTCGGTCTTGCAAGAAATCTGTGATCAACGCATCACCCAATCTCAGGCTGCTCAGCTACTTCACATTTCAGAACGCCAGATCAGACGCTTACTGAAAAAATATAAAGCTCAAGGTCCATCTGCATCAGCTCCTACTGCACATGGTCAAACCTGTAATTCCAAGCTCCTTTTAGACTCAAGTGGCTGAATCTAGTGCATGAAAAGCTGACCAGCATTCATGGATTCAATATTTTAACGAAAACACCGCATTCTTGGATGATTGCAGCTGACTTATTAACGGCTCATATCATGATTAATTTGAAGGACATGCTGATAAATGTAGTCTGCTAATGTTTATTGACGATGTTGCCTCAAACTATAGCAGCCGGTGAGATCAACTCACATGACTTGTTATTCCCATGTAGAAATATACTGGCTAACAAGCAAATAGAAAGATAATTAATATTATTTTATTAAAATAGGTATATAATAAGAATATTTAATATATTTTACTATTTTAATAAAGTTATGAGTAAATATTGTACCATTCAAATTTATCAGGATGACCAGTGGCTTGACTGTGCAATTGTTGAGTTGATGGGTGAAAATGAGCATGGTTGGCAAACACCAACTCGTACTTCATATTTATTTGAATATGCAATTTCTTATATGGACTTACATGATGGCCATGCACTCGCCTATCATTTTCCTGTGAATGTACAAAATAAAATTAATGAAACTTGGCCTGCTTTCTTAATGGATTTACTTCCACAGGGCTATGGTCGTAAAGAATTATTAAGACAACTAAATTACAGTGAAAATGCACAAGAACAAGCAGATTGGGCACTTTTAAAAGCTGGAGCTGGCAACCCGATTGGACATTTACGTATTAAAGAAGCTCATGAGTGGCTGCAAAGGAGCTTTCCGACTGATCAAAATATAGGCTTTAGCCTAAGTGAGATTATAGAACGAAAAGAGCACTTCATTGAATCGCTCGCCTCTTATGGCTTATTCATTGCCGGCTCTTCAGGTGTTCAAGGTGAATGGCCAAAGCTACTCCTCTCCCAAGGACATGATGACCTATTTTATTTAGATCACACACTTGCAGATCATCAGGTAAAAAAACATTGGTTAGTGAAGTTCAGTCGTGGTAGTGACGAAAGCCTGAATAAAATTTTAACTAATGAAGCACACTATATGAAAATTGCTCATTATTTGGGTTTACGCGTACATGAGGAATTACAATTACATGGTAAAACCCTGTTTATTCCAAGATTTGATCGCTACGTACAGGATGGAAAAGTCCAGCGTATTGCACAGGAAAGTCTTGCATCTCTAAGTGGAAAAGCTGGTTTTGGTATTAGGATGACTCATAATCAAATCTGTGAATTACTCACACAGTGTTGTAGTCATCCGAAAGAGGAGATCTTCGAATATCTTAAACGTGATTTGGCCAATGTTGCCTTAGGCAATAAAGATAATCATAGCCGCAATACAGCGATACAACGCTTGAATAATGGCATTATACAACTGACTCCACTCTACGATTTTGCACCGATGTGGTTACATCCTGATGGTATCGCACGAACGACTCGTTGGGAAAAAGATGATCATGGTGGTATGCCAATTTGGCGTTCAGTGATTGAACAAGTCACAGCGAAAACTGGTATTTCACATCATGAAATTCAGGCAGAGTTAGTCAAGCAATTACCCCTCTATCGAGGATTGATGGCCGAAATGAACAAATTGCAGATCTCTCAGGAGATTTTGCAAAATAGTCAGTACCGGATTGAAAATATATGCCAGCAGATTCAGGAGTTAGCACGTGGATAAGCGCTATAAACCTATGACGGCAATTGAGCAGTTAAGAAAGCGCCAAGAAATATTGGAGACGATTAATCAAAATCCTGACTGGCCATTTTACAAGGTTGCTCGTTATATCCGAACTGAGCTTCATTTGACTTTAAATGAAATGGCTAAAATCACAAAAATAGCACCCCAAACTTTGCAAAAAATGGAACAGCCCAATAGTAATCCGACTTTGGAATCTATGATGAAACTCCTAAGCACCTTTGGTTTAAAGATTGTTATTAGATATTGAGTTAAAAGTTATTAATTCAAAGGTAAGCATCCGGCTAACACAGCCTTACCAAGCGATCCTATAAGCCTTAATTTAGTTCCCACCTAAAAACAAGTGGGGACTTAATCCATGAACATGGATATATATTCAGCAACACCTCCTGTTGCTAAAAAACGGTAAGCGTCCGCTGAACACACCTTCTGAATTCATCCTATAAGCCTTAATTTAGTCCCCACTTAGAAACAAGTGGGGACTTAAATTTATGACTACAAATAATCAGACATCCATCGCATCTCTTGCGAAAAAACGAAGAACATACAGTGCTGAATTTAAACAGCAGATCGTTCAGGCTTGTAAAGCGTAAGCGTCCGCTGAACCCCATGCCTATTTTTTAATTTGAGTTGGATTTCCAGCGATGTGGCAGTAATTCTTCTATTTGGGTCGCTTTATGCGTCGGCAGCCTTTTCAGCACATCACTTAAATAGGCATACGGATCCAAGCCATTCAGCTTTGCTGACTGGATTAAAGTCATGATGTTTGCCGCTCGCTGACCACTGCGCAGCGAACCTGCAAACAGCCAGTTCTTGCGCCCTAAGGCCCAAGGTCGCATAAACCCTATTTACTCCAACGTGTAAACGCAGCTCATCCTGAATGGATTCCTGCTGTTGTACTCTACCAGGAAATTTTAGGGTTGGGATATCCAGGAAAGATCAGGATCTTGAGGGAATATCTTGCAACATTAAAACCAGTTGCCAAACCGGAACCGATCATTCGTTTTGAAACCCAACCTGGCCAACAAATGCAGGTGGATTTCACTACGATTCGACGCAACAACACGACTTTAAAAGCCTTTGTCGCAACATTAGGGTATTCCAGAGCGACTTTCGTGAAATTTTATGATCATGAACGTACGGATGCATGGATCGATGGTCTAGAAAATGCATTTCAGTTCTTTGCAGGAGTACCTCAGGAAATCCTGTTTGATAACGCTAAAACGATCATGATTGAACGGGATGCCTATCAGGAGGGGCAGCATAAATGGAACCCCAAACTGCTCGACTGCGCCAAGAAATACAGCTTTCGTCCTCGCGTATGTAAGCCCTACCGTGTACAGACCAAAGGCAAAGTTGAACGCTTTAATGGATACCTCAAATCAAGCTTTATTGTGCCATGGCTTTGTTGCACAAAGATTTGAAATGCAAAGCGCCCCTAATTGAGCCAAATTTAAGGCGTAACTTGGGTAAGTGGTCGACCTAATTCCGTAAATCTGTTAAGGACTGCTACACGTGCATGGATCTCATTCACTTGGCTATCAAAACTCCTTGCACTGAGTTTATCTCCTAATAATTTGATGCAATGCATCTTAGTTTCAACCAAACTTCGACGATGATAGCCTGACCATTTTTTCCATAGTGTCCTGCCTAAACGTTTAATTGTTCGAAGTAATTCATTTCGCTCTAGCGAGCTACTCTTTGTATCTTTCCATGGTTTCGCATTTTTTCTAGGTGGAATCACCGCATGCGCTTGCCGATCTGCAATGACCTGACGGCATTGCTTGGTGTCATAAGCTCCATCGGTATAAACAGAGTTAATCTGCTCATCTTGTGGAATCTGATTAAGTAAATCACCAAGCACCTGTGAATCACTGACATTATTGGTTGTAAGCTGAACTGCTCGTATTTGTAGGGTTTTAGCATCTATACCAATATGAAGTTTACGCCATTGGCGACGATATTCAGGTCCATGTTTCTTGCGTTTCCATTCGCCCTCACCTAGAAACTTCATGCCTGTAGAGTCCATGAGTAGATGCAGCCCATCGCTACTTTTTTGGTAGCTGATTACAATATCAATATGCTTTTGTCTTCTACAAAGCGTGGTGTAATCTGGAGCTATCCAATTTAATCCGCAAAGTTTAATCAGACTTTGCACAAAGCCAGTGACCATACGTAAAGACAGACGGAATAAGGATTTAATCATTAAGCAGCATTGGATGGCTGCGTCGGAGTAGGTTTGATTTCGCCCTTGTTTGCCTTTTGATGGCGCATACCATTGCGTAGCAGGATCAAACCAAATGGCAATATTTCCGCGACTCATGAGTGCTCGGTTATATGCGGGCCAATTGGTTGTGCGGTAGATTTTGTGTGTAGGCTTCTTCATTTGAAAATTATATCGCTGAAAAACCCTTTACAGATAGGTTTGTGCAACAAAGCCGCTCCATTCCACTTTCGTTCTGAAACTTGTACAGAAGCTTAGCTGCAGTGGACTTCCAAATGGTTCCTTTACAAGATGCAATGACTTTATCAGTGCCCTCTTCTTTTTCAGCAAGTTCTAGGTAGCAGTGACCACTCTTGGTGTTCAGGCTTCTAATTTCAGCTTTAACCCATACAGGATCACCAAAGGCAATCTTTACGATCTCTTGAACTGTTTCGAGGTATTCACTGAGGGAAAGCTGTTGATCAGGCATACTTAGTTTTTATGAATTGTAATTGTCAAAGACTATAGAAAGTTTGGCTTATAGGCAAACACCTATAGGTTATGAAGTAATAATGCCACTTCATGTATCGCAAGTCATGCCGGTTAGGGCAGTGACGATAGAAACCAAAAAAGTGGCTAACATTTCAACTAAAGGTCTTCAATGGCTACTCGAATCCTGCCTTGTTGTGCACGAGATTCGACAAGCTGATTCAGCTCTGCATCTTCTCCTTGGTTCATTACTCGATACACAGTAGCTACCCCACAACCAACAGCTTTCGCAATTTCCTGCTTAGTCATGTTATTTGTAGCAAGCAACTCCTTGATTCTTTTGTGCTTGGCTTCATTTGGTTTCTTACCTGATGGTTTGTACCCTGAACGCTCTAAGCCTTGCTTGATCCTTTCTATACGTTTCTCGTTATCCAAACGAGCCATAGTAGCAAGTAGATCAATCAGCATATTGTTGATGAGATCTAGGATCGAACTTGTAATACTGTCATTGGTTTGGATTAGTTGATGAGTAGTCGGAAGGTCAGCAACTACTAAGCGAAGCCCCTTCTCTTGGATTCTACGCTTAAGTTCTTGGAAGTCTGCTTGGCTTAGACGGGACAGACGATCAACGCTTTCTACCAATAACGTGTCGCCTTGGTTTGCTTCTGTGAGCAACCTGTTTAGTTCAGGACGATCCAACTTCGTCCCTGAGAAATTCTCAATATAGGTAACCGATTCACCTAACTCGAGCCTTTGGTTTAAGTCATCTAATTGGTTTAGTGCTCTCTGTGCATCTTGATCTTTGGTTGAAGCTCTTAAGTAGATTCTAGTCGTCATGGTTTATCATTTGAGATTATTGAATATACTACAATGATACAGCTATCATTTAATCAACATAACAACTCTAATGATATTTCGTTGTAACTAACTGTTTCCTTATCATTCGGGTATAGTCTTTTGATAAAAAAAGCATGACTAAAAGCCATGCCTTGGGAATTCGTATAACGTGTATTATGTTAATTTTAGGAAATCTTAAGCTTTAGCCAACATAATCTTCAGTTGATATTACTTGAGCATATGCAAATTCAAAAGCGGCCATTAATGTTGCATGGACATGACCAGCAGGTACTTTAACGCCATTAAATTCCAAGTCAGCTCTGGCCCTAGAATCATTTTTTTAACTTTTCATAACGAAGAATAAAAATAACTCAATGTTTACTTTAGGTTTTATACGCTTTTTCTTTTCTGGAGATAATGCTAGGATCAAAATTGGCTAACATTAAATAATCATAATGAAGAATCTTCAAATAGTTATAGCACAAGCTCTACATTCATATGAATTTGAACATATGGAGCAATCAATAAGTAAATCCATTAGCGACACTATATTGGAAATATTGGTCAATGATGGGCCTTTTGAAAAAATTGATTGTTATCTGTATTCAAAAAAAGATTCTAAAAAAATTCTAAAAAGCTCTATACACTATGTAATTGCTGTCTTAGAAAGGGCGAAGTATAGAGTACAGAAAGCTCAGCAAGATAATCTGAGTCCTTTGTATATCTGCTTATACGTGATTAAGAAAATTGAGGGCTTTATCGAATACTTAAATACTAAATTTTAACTGTGAAAGCCTCCATTTAACATAATGGCTGTTATACGAAATAAAAAAACCTAGGCACTGCCTAGGTCTTAAATTTAAAAAAATACATAAAGATTAAGGCGCATGACACTTCAATCAAGCTATATTAATAATTACATACCATAGAAACAGCACCTTGATAGTTACCATTATTGCTCAAAGTCATACGGTAAATTGCACCAAGTACTAGGCTATTTGGTCCATTATCAGCTATGTTAAATGTACCGATCTGATTTGATTCACCTTGTTGTCCTACGATACCCAATAAGTTATAGCTGCTATAGTTATTGAATGAATCAACCCATCTCATTGATGAAGCAAAGGTAGTTTCATCACTGCCATTTTTTGCAGTAAATTTAACGTCGATATTGCCGTTAGGATTTAAGGTAATACTTCCATTATGAATGGATGGAGAAATAAATTTTTCAAATTGGCCACTATTGGTCACTTTTGCTTGAGTAGCATTAACATCAGTACAGTTAATTTGTTTGGTTTGGGCAGAAATACGCTTAGTAATGATTGGGGTAAATGCAAAATAAAAATAAGAGGCATTGCTATATTTGGAAATATCTGTTGATTTTATTTCCCCATTTTTTTCATAATTAAAAATTCCTTTGGTTACACGAGCAATCGTAAAGTTTTTATTTCCAGCAATTTCTTTCGCAACAATATCTCCTGTAATTTTGTAATCACCAAATTCGGTGATAATACCATCGGCATTTTGTTTTACAGAATCAAGTCTTGATGCACCAGAAGAATTAGGGTAGTCAAAAATAATATTGTAGGATTGTGATGGATTCAATTTTTCTAATACTGAACCAGTAGAAGTATCTGGTGTGGTGCCGCTGTTCCCTGTAGAGCTCGATGTACCATTCCCTGTAGAGCTCGATGCACCATTCCCTGTAGAGCTCGATGCACCATCACTGCCGCCGCCGCAGGCAGTTAAAGTAAGACCCAAAGAAATAACTAAAAAAGAGGTCTTAAATCGGTTCATGGTAATTCCTAGTTTAAAAGAATCAACTATAGTCTATTGTTAGAATACTGAAAATACGAACATCTTTTTATTTACAATAACTTAAGTGCATAAACCTACTTTTAAAGGCTTATTCAGCAAACAATGATTGATAGCTATTAACTTTATAGGCATATTTAATTCAAATATACCTCTCCTTTAACATAATGGCTGTTATACGAATTGAACTTTTCGTCATCTAGGAATATAGTGTGATTAACAATGTTAATCATAGGGGCTTAACATGGCTTCAAATGCACTAGTAACTACTCGCATCAATGAAAACATTAAGCATGAAGCAACGGAAGTTCTAGCAACAATGGGCTTAACCGTCTCAGATGCAGTCCGTTTGTTATTGACCAAAGTAGCTAAAGAAAAGGCTTTGCCTTTTGAAATTTGGCAACCTAATGCTGAAACCATTGCAGCAATGGAAGAAGATCTAAGCAAAGCAAAGAGCTTCACTTCTGTAAAAGACTTGATGGCTGATCTAAATGCGGACGATTAAGTACACATCAGCATTCAAGAAAGACTATAAACGTGAGAAAAAAGGCCAGCATCGAAATACAGTGGATACTGAACTACAAACTGTTTTAGAGTTATTACAAGCTGATGAACCTTTGCCTGAAAAGTATCGTGACCATGCTTTGGTCAGTAATTGGGTAGGTCATCGTGATTGCCACATCAAACCAGATCTTGTTTTAATCTATAAGAAAACAGAAGAAGGTGAACTGCTAATTTTGAAATTAGTTCGATTAGGCAGTCATAGTGAATTGGTAATTTGAGTGACCAAATATCAATAACAAAATTTTAAAGTAATCTTCAAAAATGGGAGCTTAAGGCACCCATTTTTGACTTCGGATAACGTGTATTATATTAATTTTAGAATCTCTTATACGGACAATAACGATGACGAGAATATTTATACTGATGTTCGTCGTTGGACTTTTGAGCGCTTGTCATAGGCCTTCATCAGCCGATCAATCCAAGATGCAAGAATTACAAGTAATATCTTCTGGTGAACAGACCTTAGCAAAATTTTCTTGGCAATTGATCGAGGCAACAAATGCTAATAGTGAACGTATAGATTCATTATTTTTGGCTTCAAAACCTGACCAGTCTATCACGCTAAAATTTGCAGATAAGATGCTGTATATTGGTAATTTATTTTGTAATATAAATTCGATTGGTATTCATTTTAAAGGCAATCGTTTATATGCTGAACAGCCAATTGTTGCCACAATGATGGGCTGTCCTGATGATATCAACTTACGTGAAAGTACGATGATAGATATTCTGGTGAATGCTCCCACATTGTATCTTCAATCTCGTAAGGGGCAGGTACAACTGCTTATAGAAACACAAAAAAAAGAGAAGTTGATTTTTAAAGGTGTTCAAGTCAACAAGTAGCCTGAATTCTTGCAGTACACTGATGAAAATCATAAATATTTTTTATAAAGTGAGATTTCACAAAAAATGAGATTTTTTTCTTTACTAATCTTACTTATATTTTCCACGTCTATACTGGCTTCTCCTGCTTTTGCCCCTCAAGAATTAGAAGTATATAAGGGGCTCCAAAAAGCTAATATGTCACGTTTAAGAGTAAACCTGACTGTTTCTGGTAATGACCATAAAGGGAAAATTAATGTATCTAATTTCACTTTATGCTCAGCCGCTTCCTGCTGGAAAATTAAGGTTAATAGATATGTACCTGTTGTGATACCTCACAAGTTATAGTTATTAATAAACTCATAAGACCAATTGAAGAACTACCAAAATGAAGAATAGCCTATTTTACTGTCTTACATTAGTTCTACTTATAGGATGCCAGCCATTTGAAAAAAATGGATATATTTTTATTAAAAATCAGACTGATTATCCAATTACAGACCTTAAAGTAACTTATACTAGTGCTCAAAAAACTTATAGCTTAGGTACTCTTTATCCTTATTCAGAATATAAATACGCCATCAATTACGAGCAGCACAATGAGGATTCAATAATCTTTTCATATTTAGATAAAAATCATAAAAAGATTAATCAAGAAGTAGCTACGTATGCAGCCAAATATGATAGGAAAAGTTATGAAATAGTTATTCAATAGAATATAAATTACAATTACTAATTGAACGAAAAAACTTCAATTTGAAATTTCAAAAACTTGATTTTTCCACTAAATAACTATCCATTTAACATAATGGTGGTTATACGCAGTCAAAAATGGGAGCCTAAGCTCCCATTTTTATTGATGATTTTTTAATTCTTTAAGCATGGCATCCCGTAAAATTTTATTCATTCGTGTTTGATAGCCTTTGCCTTGGGCTTTTAGCCACTGCATGACATCTGCATCGATGCGAACCGTAGTTACTTGTTTAGTCGGCTTGTAAAATGGATTTTGCACTGCATTTTTCCAGAAGCTGTCATCAAGTTCAGGAATATCTGAAAAATCGATTTCACTGTCTGGACGTTTAGCTAACGCTTCCAGTCTTGCCTTTTGTTCTTCAGACAAAACAGGAGGATTATTCAAATCCATTTTGTAGGTAACGGTTTTGCTCATATTGTTTCCTCTCTTTTTTCTCTGCCTGTCGTGCTGAAATAATACGGACATGATCAATCCCATTATGATCTTGTACAGTATGAGCCACCAATAAAACTGTCTGCCCGTGTACGAGACCTATCGCTTGCCAACGATATTCACCATTTTCAAAGCGATCCTGTTTGAAGACGGCATGAGCATCATAAAAAACCAAGGTTGCATCTTCAAAAGCTACACCATGTTTTTTGAGGTTTGTTTCTGCTTTATGCTCATCCCATGAAAACTCAATTTCCATAGTTGCATCGCTTTTGTTAATATAAAAATGTTAATACAAAATTGTAAATTTTGCAAAGTTGTTCCATTTTCTATTGGCAAAATCTTACAGAATCGAACATAAAAAAGCCGACTTGTTTCAAAGTCGGGTTTTTGTGGTTTTTGTGATCAATGTGAAATTTTTAAATCATTGATATTTATATTAATATACAAGTGTATTGCGTATAATAGCCATTATGTTAAATAGAATCAAAAAACCTCCAATAAAATCGTTATAGTATTATTATTTATTGAATAGATAAGAGAATTAAATTAGTGAAATACTCAAATGAAAAAATAGTAAAAGCTCTCTTACTTTCTCCTTTACCACTACTTTTTTTCACAGCAGTCCTGTTTATCGTAATGAATCAGGAATACAGCCTATACTCGATTTTAGTGGTTCTTGTAGGGCACGGTCTTGTCTACTTGGCTTATTGTATTTTGACTGTACCTTTCAGCTTCATATTCTCAATTCTTTTAAATCGTTATAACAGTCTTAATTTATTAACTATCTGTATTGCCTCTATAATTATTGCTACTCCATTTTTTATTCTTTTTGGATGGAGTCACACAGGAGAAATTTCGAAAGAGTGGTGGAAGATGTATACAGATACATGGACTATCTTTATGGCTCTATTTCCTGGCTTATGTTATTGGCTGTTTTTAATTAATTTAAAAGATAAAGAATAGTTATGAAAAAAATATTATATTTTAATTTCTTAGCGATTATTTTGACTTATGTATCTTTGCTTTATCAAAAAAATATATTAGTTGCTCGCATAGTTGTAGATAAGCTTGAAAAAGTTGAAGTCATAGCTGGGGGATTTCCTCTACAGTTCCTTATAGATGGTGAAACCTCTCCAGTCGGAAGTATAAGTATCAATCCTTTATTTATTTTCATCGGCATGGATCAATTTGTTTTTCTCAATTTTTTTATTGATTATTTATTTTGGGTAAGTATTTTATTTGCTTTTTCTATGATTGTGAAAAAGTACAGAATTGTATAGATCTCCTAAAATTAACATAATACACCTTATACGTAATGTTTGATATTTCTCTTTAAATATCATTATATTAAAGCAAGCCGTTCTGGAATATAGGGCACCAGAGCGGCTTTTTATTGATTATTCATGTTCCACGCTTAAAATTCGAACAGTGTTTCATGATTTTTATAAGTTAAACTAAATTTAGTTGCTAATCCCAATAAGCTATTCACTAACTTGTAAATATCGGTATACCGCCTGACGACTAATCCCAAAAGCTTTCCCTAATGCCATTTTCGATGGATACTTCCCCTCCTTCCATGCTTGTCGTAAAGCTTCAGCTTGGTCAGGCTTTAGTTTATGCACCCGACCTTTGTACTTCCCCTGAGCAGAGGCGAGTTTTATTCCTTCCTTTTGCCGCTCTAAAATGATCTCACGTTCGAACTGTGCAAAAGCACCCATCATTTGAAGCATCAAATTATCCATCGGGGTGGATTCGGCTGTAAAAGTAATATTTTCTTTTACAAACTGGATGGCGATCCCTCGTTTGACCAGTTTATCTACTTCAGTGACCAAATCTTTTAGGCTTCGCGCAAAACGATCCATTGAATGTACAATCACCCTGTCCCCTTCCCGGACATAGTTCAACATTTCCTGAAATTTAGGTCGGTCAGTATTTTTACCTGAAGCACGGTCAACAAAAATCCGGTCGACCTCAATTCCTTCAAGTTGACGTCCAGTGTTTTGCTCGACAGAACTTACCCGGACATACCCTACTTTTTGGCCTTTCACTTTTTCACGCCCCAATTGGATAAAAATGAACAATTTCGTAAATTATAATTCTTTAACACTAAAGTTACATGTTACTTATGATTAAAAATCATTTAAATGATACATAATTTCATGAACTTTCAGATTGTAACTTTAGGGTATACTTTAAAGTTACACAAAACATCTATATGAAGACTAAAGTCCAAATTAGTGTTTATGTTGGTTCAATGTATTACATTTCGTATTTTCTATTTGTAACGTAATTTCAGTAATATTATGATTATGTTTTAGAACTTCTAAGGCCTTTTGATAGAGTTGATCTGTATTGCTATTCGGAGCAACCAAATGAGCAGTTAAATGAATATTTCTTGAGGATATAGCCCAGACTTTCAACTGATGAATCCCTTCAACGCCCTCTAGCTTCAATAAATCATTTCTTAACGACTCAATATCAATCTCATCAGGAACTCCTTCAAGCAGAATATGAATACTTTGTTTTAATAAAATCCAAGTTCGAGGTAAGACCCAGAAGCCAATTAACACAGCGATTACGGTATCAACCCACATCCACTGGGTAAAATAAATAACTATTCCTCCGATAATCACGCCTATCGATCCTAGAGCATCACTAAGAACTTCTAAATATGCACCTTTTATATTTAGACTTCCTTCAGCACTAGCAGAAAGGATTTTCATTGAAATCAAATTTATGACCAAACCAATGACCGCGACAATCATCATTCCAACACTTTGAATTTCAGCAGGATTCGTAAAACGTTGATAAGCTTCATATACAATATATATTGCTACCACAAAAAGCATCACCGCATTAAACAGAGCCGCTAAAATTTCAAATCGCTGATAGCCAAAAGTTCTTTTATCATCTGCGGCTTTTTTACCAATTTTGATAGCGGCAAGAGCAATAGCTAAAGCGGCTACATCAGTAAACATATGAGCTGCATCAGATAACAAAGCCAAACTTTGGGTAATAAAAGCAGCGACAACTTCTACTATTAAAAAAGTAGTCGTTAAACCTAAGGCAACCATTAACTTCTTACTATTTTCTTCAGTAACAACCGCATGGCTATGATCATGATGTTCTGACATAAAATATTTTCCTTATTCTATTTATGATGAGCAGAGATATTGGATAACAGCCAATATCTCTGCTGTAAATCGACTAATCTATTGGATTAAGAAACTTTCTTTTCATTTATCCAACGATAAAGCACGGGTAACAGCACCAAAGTTAGTAATGTTGAAGAGATAATCCCGCCAATCACTACGGTTGCCAGTGGCCGTTGAACCTCAGCCCCTGTTCCGGTTGCCAGCGCCATTGGTACAAAACCCAGTGAAGCCACACAAGCTGTCATCAACACTGGTCTTAAGCGCAAAATAGCCCCTTGCCACACGGCTTTATGCACTGGATATTTGTCCCTTAATTCCTTAATAAAGGTCAGCATTACCAGTCCATTGAGGACTGCAACACCAGATAAGGCAATAAAGCCAATTCCAGCTGACATCGATAATGGAATATCCCTTAGCCAAAGGAACAGCACACCACCGGTCAAGGCAAAGGGTACCCCGGTAAAGACCAATAGACTTTCTTTGACATTGTGAAAGACCGCCATCAGTAAAATAAAGATAGTGATTAAAGCCAGTGGAATCACGATTTGCATCCGTGCTTTGGCTGAAGCCAAATTTTCAAACTGACCGCCATATTCTATCCAATAACCACTTGGCAAAGTGTATGCTTTGAGCTGTGTCTGTACATCAGAAACAAAAGACCCTAAATCACGCCCTTCAACATTCGTTGTAACCACAACTCGGCGTTTACCATTTTCTCGACTGACTTGGTTGATTCCTTCAATGGTCGAGACTTGCGCGACATCCGACAATAAAATACTGCCACCATTTGGAAGCTGAATAGGTAACTGGGAAACAGATGCGACACTACGGTCTTGCTCTCCAAGACGGATAACAAAATCAAAACGACGATCGCCTTCTAAAATCTCTCCCACGCTTTGTCCACCAATACTGGTTGCCACAAGGTCTTGAATTGAACGCACACTCAAACCATATTGTGCAGCCAAAGTTTTATTTACCTCGACATTCAGTAATGGCAAACCTGAGGTCTGCTCAACTTTCACGGCACTGCTACCCGATATTTGCTGAATGATTTTGGAGATTTTAGTCGCCTCAGTATTGAGGACATTCATATCATCACCGAAGATTTTCACACCAACATCACTACGCACACCTGAGATCAATTCATTAAATCGGAGTTCAATCGGTTGTGAAAATTCACTATTATTGCCTGGAATCGTGGCTAAATACGTCACCATACGGCCACGTAATTCATCTAAACTTTCTTTAGGATTTGGCCATTCTGAACGAGGCTTTAACATGATATAGCCATCTGAAATATTGGGTGGCATGACATCTGTTGCAACCTCGGCTGTACCCGTTCTGGCAAATACTGCCTTAATTTCAGGGAAACTCTTTAAAAGAAGTTTTTCAGTATTCTCCTGAATACGTAAAGACTCTTCTAAGCCTGTACTTGGTGAACGTAACTGTTGTACCGCAAAGTCTCCTTCACTGAGCTGTGGTGCAAATTCACTGCCGAGTTTGGTACTGATAAATCCCGTAATCACTAATACACACAGTGCAAAAGTCAGCACAACTGCTTTGTATTGATACGAAATATCAAGAGTTTGCTGATATTTAGCTTTTAGCCATAACATCCAACGACTTTCTTTTTCTTGAATATCGCCTTTGACCCACAATGCCACAGCAGCAGGCACAAAGGTGATCGATAAAATAATGGCTGCAACAAGGGCGAGTACCACTGTCAATGCCATCGGATGGAACATTTTTGCTTCCACACCACTTAAAGCAAAAATCGGCAAATACACCACCAAAATAATAAGCTGACCAAAAATAAGAGGACGACGTGCTTGGCGGGCAGCCAGAAAAACTTCCTTAAAGCGTTCACTTTGTGTGAGAGGTCGTTTTAACAGTTGCTGTGTATGGGCTAAACGCCGGATACAGTTTTCGACAATCACCACAGCACCATCGACAATGATGCCGAAATCGAGTGCACCTAAACTCATCAGATTGGCACTGATATTTTTCTGTGCCATCCCGGTTAAGGTAAACAGCATAGAGAGTGGAATGACACAGGCAGTAATCAAGGCAGCACGGATATTCCCTAAAAACAGGAACAGAATGATGATGACCAGGATTGCTCCCTCTACCAAGTTTTTCTGAACGGTTTTAATCGCCTTCTCAACCAAGGTAGTACGGTCGTACACCGTTTCAATCACTACCCCTTTAGGCAAACTATTCTGAATATCTTGAAGCTTGGCATCCACAGCTTTAGAAACAGTCCGGCTATTTCCACCCATCGCCATCATGGCAACCCCTAAAACGGTTTCTTTGCCGTTATAGGTTGCCCCACCGGTTCTTAAATCATGCCCAATAGAGACTTGCGCAATATCACCAACCCGAATTGGGCTGCCATTTGGGCTACCCAGCATGGTGTTCTCAATATCAGAAAGCCCATTGAATGCACCCGGTACACGTACCGTCAGTTGCTGACCATTGTCTTCAATATAACCTGCACCTCGGTTCTCATTATTTTGCGCTAAAGCCTGTTGCAGTTGTTCTAATGAGATATTCAGTTGCTGCATCCGGTTTAAATCGGGAGAGACCACATAGGTTTTTTCAAAACCACCAATACTGTTGACCTCTGCAACTCCCTTAACACGTTGCAGTTGAGGACGCACAATCCAGTCCTGAATCTCACGCAAATCCATCGGCGTGTATGCAGTTCCATCCGGCTTTTTCGCATTCGGATCTGCCTTCAGTACCCATTGATAAATCTCACCGAGACCCGTAGAAACGGGGGACATCGTCGGTGCGATTTGTGCAGGCAACTCAGATTGCGCCTCCTGTATCCGTTGGTTAATCTGCTGACGGGCCCAATAAATATCAGTCCCATCTTTAAAGACAATGGTGACTTGAGAGAGTCCATAACGGGATATGGAACGGGTAAGCTCCAGATCCGGAATGCCAGCCATGGCATTTTCAATGGGATAGGTAATCCGCTGTTCGACTTCAAGCGCAGTAAAACCCTTGGCTTGAGTATTAATCTGGACTTGGGTATTGGTAATATCGGGTACAGCATCAATCGGGAGTTTCTGATAGCTATACACCCCGACCGCAATCCAGGTACAGACAAAGAGCAACACCCAAATCGCATTTTGTATGGAAAACTGAATGATTCGTTCGAATAAACCTTCTGGTTTTGGCAGATCAGAATTAATGTTCATGGCCTGCCTCGTCTTTTTCTAATTCAGATTTCAACAAGAAACTGCCTTGAGCGATATACTTCTGCCCTTCAGTCAGCCCAGAAATCACTTCAAGCCATTGTCCATCACTTGAAGCCTGCCCCAATTGCACTTTCTGTGCTTTTAAGTGGACTTGACCTTTTTGTTCTGAATCTACGATGAAAATACTGTCTTCACCTTCAATACTTTGCAGCGCAGACTTTTGAATCCGAAGGGCTGATTTTGCTGTAGCTTCCGGAATCAACACTCTCACTAACACATTAGAACGCAACTCAGTAGCTTGCGCATCGAGTTTTGCGCGCACCACCAGACGCCCTGTTTGTACATCTGCCTGAGAGGTTAAGCTTTGTACAGTAGCTTTATAGATTTGATCTGAATCATTCACTTTAAAGTCAATTTTTTGCCCGGCTTGCAGTTGACCTGAGAATTGATTCGGCAAATTAAACTCAAGCCATAAATCTTTCAGCTGTTCAATGACAAAGAGCTGATTAGCCAGTTGCACATTTTCACCGACCACAATATCTTTTTGACTGATCACCCCAGAGATCGGTGCTTTAATCAGAAAACGCCCATTGTTATTGCCACTTGCACCTAATGCATTTAAACGTGCTTGTGAGGACTGGACAGTAATCTGCGCTTGACGGTAGGCATTTTCGGCACGCTGGTAATCCTGTTTGGCAGAAATCCCCTGTGACCAGAGTTGCTGTTCGCGCTGGTAATCTTTACGGGCCAAATCCAGATTCACCTGTGCCATACGCAGATTTGCCTGTTGGTCGATCAGTTCAGGCACGATTAGTACAGCCAGCGTTTGTCCTTTTTGCACGCTCTGTCCTAAAGCCACATTGACCTGCTCGACATGACCACTAAAATTAGGCGATATATGCGCTTGTTGATCGGTATTCACCACCAATTTACCTGGCAGGGTTGTCAGCTTTTCAACCAATCCTGTGGATGCAACAGCAACTTTTAAACCTTGTTCAACCATTTGTTGGCTGGTCAGTTGTATTTCGCCTTCTTCAGCATGTCCTTCTTCAGAACTATCTTCATCAGAATGTTCGGCATTTCCCTCATCATGACCATGCCCCTCAGATTCAGTTTTTTTTGAACTTAACCAAATAACCAGACTGACCAAGACCGTAATCAGAATCAAAATTGCAATCATGAGAGACTGGGATATTTTTCCGTTTTGCTTGGCGTTCATTTTATCGTGCTCCCCCATTGATTAAATTTTGCGATGCTTCGACTGCCTTTTTATTCAGTTGTGTATAGGCATCCGAACGGCTAATTTCTTCATAACTTGTGCCAATACTGAGTGCCTCAGCTGCGAGGGCAGTTTGCCAAGCTTGACGTAGAATTTGTAATTGACCCAATCGAAGATTCTGCAGTTGGGTGGTTGCTTGCTGAACGTCGGTAATGGACAGTTTCCCTGCCTGAAACCCTTGTAAAGTACGGCTCTGAACTTTGGTCGCCAAAGTAACTTGTGCTGTTGTGGCATCGAACTGGCTACGTAAACCTTTGAGCTGATGCATGCTGTTGGCAATATTGAGTATTTGTTGCTTCAGCTCACGCTGCTGCTGTTGGTTCAGCAATATTTGCTGTTGCTGGACCATCGGGATCGCATATTGCTGGCGGTTGAAAATATTCAGTGGAATAGCCACGCCGATTGCCAAAGTCGTATCGTTGCTTTCATTAGGGGTTTTGCTACGTTTCATGCCTACATTTAAAGTCGGATTGGGACGTGCCTGAATTCTTAAATTTTCAATTTGATGATCCGATTGCTGAATGTTCAAGGCATAGAATTTTTCTAGCCACCCTTCAGCAATATACCGTTGCACAGTTTGGAGACTTTGCTCTGGCCAAGGGATAGCGGTTTTATTCAATTGAAGATGTGAAGATGTTTCTCCCCCCCACAAATTAGACAGCTGACGACCGGCAGCTTGTTTATTCAGCATCGCTTGCTGATAAAGTCGTTGGATTTCTAGCGCTTCAATTTGGGTACGCTCAAAATCAACCAGGGCAATACTGCCTGCCTGATAGCGTTTCTGGGCACTGTCCAGATTGGCTTTACTTGTTTTTAACTGTACTGAATAAGCAGACTGCTCAACCTCAGCAAGTGCAAATTGCGACCATGCAAATTTAACAATCAGTTGGCTTTGTGCCTTCCATAATTGCTGTTGCAATTGGATTTGTTGATTCGAGGTATTGGCAATCACCCGGTTCAGCTTACGCTGACCAAATAGATCTAGAGGTTGACTAACGCCAACATTGAATTCCTGTTCTTGACCTGAGCCAAAGCCAGACTGTTCTAAACTTATACTTGGATTCTGCCATAACCGACTTTGCTGAATATTCAATTCAGATATTTGCTGAACTTGTTGCCACAGCTTGTCTTGAGTCTGGTAACTTTGTACTTTTGCTAAAGCGGATTCAAAGCTGGTAACGTTTTCAGCATAGCTATATTGCATAGCCGCTGCACATATACAAGCAACCAAGCTATGACGCAAGAGTATAATTGATTGTGAAGACATGATTTTTCCCACTTATTTAAATAATAAAAGTGGTGGGAATGTTTTAGGCTACCCCACCATGAGCGGGGAAAATTCGGGAGGTGGGCTTTGTTGAAACAGGTCAGGAGCCTGATAGCTGTTTTTCCAATGAAATTGTGGATTCACTTTAACTTCAGAGCTTGGAGGAAACACATCTACTTTTTCATTTTGTACAATCAAATGCGTCATCGATGGTAGATGATCTTGATGATCTTCACCGATTTCTAAATCGCTACTGAATGTTTTTATGTTTTCTGACTGTCCATTATGATCGTGTTGACGACTATCGCTGGCACACAAGGTATTTTGGTGATGACCAAAATGATAACTCTGCTGTGATTGAGGCTGTTGTTCATGGACACAAAAGGCCGCCGCCACATTCCAAAAGCTTTGGAACATGAACAATCCAACCAAGACTGTAATCCATGTAGTAGAACGCATCATCATAACAATCGAAAAATTTGTACCAAGTATAAGGCTTAGAGCCACTCCAAGGTCAAGCTTAATAAATTAAATTAAACATTCAATGAACACTGAATAGCCGGCACTTTTGCAAATTTACCTTGTCTCTATAAGCTCACATCAATTTCAGGTAAGAATAACAATAGATAGTGAACCGTACCGGGTTTGTCGGAGACTTTTTATTTAAGTTAGGCCACCTGACCTAACGGGTTAATCTTATCATTGTACATTGCTTCAAACTCAAAAGGCGATACATTGTCAACGGCATTCTAAAATTGACCCCTTTTACCTTACAAATGGCAAAGTAAAATTGCCCCCTGAAATCAGAGAAAGAGCGGTTCAATTATTGATTGAATCTGAAAAAGATTATCCTTCTACTTGGGCAGCAATCACAGCTATTGATCCTAAAATCGGTTGTACTCCTGAAACATTGCGTGTTTGGTATCAAAAATATTTAGATCAACAAAATCCTGTCAAAATACAACAGATATCTGATCAAGAAAAAATGAAGGGTAATCCCCCCTAAAATACTAGCTCTTTAAAAGAGGCAGTATTATGCTTTTACAACATGGTGTTTAACTTGAGAAACTGAATTTAAAACAATCTACTGTAACTCTTCCAGACAGATATGAAATTAATCCACCCCTAGCCCCTTAAACACAGCATCTACCGGATCTGCATAAAAGCTGGTCTGGAACTTGGTAAACAGTTCCACAGGAATCGTTGGGATATCTGCCGCACTACTCATTGGCAAAGCAACCTTCTTGGCACCCGCATCAAAAGCAACTTGCAGACATTCGGCAATACTTTCCACCGGTGTCACTGAACCACCCAAGCTCATATCACCCAGTACCACCATCTGACTTTGAACCGATCGTCCTAAGAGGCCAGAAGCGAAAGCCACTAAACTTGGCAGAGCAAGATGGCTGAGCGGCCCGGTATTCTGTAATTCAACCACATGTAAGTGGAAGTCATGTTCCAGCACCTTACTGCCACCCGATATTCTGGATGCATTGGCCTTGAAGTAGTCAAATGCGATCTTGACCTGCTCCTTGGCACTGCTTGAATTCCATAAGCCTGATGTCGCCAATTTTCCAGAACCTTTGGTCACTTGAAGTTCTAAGCGGTATAACCCCGGCATGCCTTTATTACTGAGCCCGATGGTATATAAGAAACCTGGCTTGGCTGGACCTTCGGGAATCAGTCCGCCACCACCCTGCTCTTTGACTGAGACAAAATGTTCTTCTAAGGTGTCATTGTCGATATAGCTGAAATGAACGTCATAGAATTCCATACCACCAATTTTCTTCAGCTGCTCTTTGACCCGACGGCGTACCTGCAGCGCATATTCCAGACACTGGCGTACATCTTCTTTATTAAACTGACCGTGTGGGTAGAGCAACTTCATCAATCCAGAAACCGTCTTGCGAACGGCAATCACATCGCGCTGATTCAGGTTATTTCCGAGTTTGAAGTACTTCTCAATGGCATCCGCAAAACTACGCTTACGCATTTCCCGGAAGAATTCAGCCAGATAATCAACGATTAGACCATAACGGTTGGTAAAGAATTCCGGACGCATTTTTGGAATTTCCCAACCTGGAATATAGGCATGAAAACGATCGAAGAATGCCGAATCGATCATGGCTTCAGGGAAAGGTGCCAAGAGATGGCTGGTTTTTACCAACGATTCGACGCTTTGGTTAATATTACCCACAAAAACCATTGAAGCAGATGCTTCCATCTGTTCCCGGCCACGGGCAAAAGATCCCGATGCCATGTAGTCTTTCATGATCTGAACGCCATCTTTGTCCTTAAAGGAAATACCGGCAACTTCATCAAAGGCCACCACATCCCACAACCCCACCAGACCAATACGGCGGCTACTCATGTTATAGAACAGATTGGCGACAGTCGTTTGCCCACCCGAGACTAAAATACTGTTCGGTGAACACTCTTTGTAAATATGGCTTTTCCCGGTACCGCGTGGTCCAAGTTCACAGACGTTATAGTTATTTTCAACGAACGGAACCATACGCGCTAATAGGTGCCATTGCACATCCTCTTTTAGCGAAGCCGGTTCCATGCCGATCGAACGGATTAAACTCTCGCGCCACTGATCCGTGCTTAATGCTGCTCTGCCACTGAAAAGTTCATCCATATTCATATTCGGCATCTGAATCGGCTTGAGTAAGCTGACACCAAATGGCGAGCTGGTCTGTCCTTCTTCAAAATAATAACTGAGCGTAGCAATGACCCAGATACCACCAACAAGTAATTTTTCATACTCTTTGACGATGCCTGCCGAGATTTCGGCATCTTTGATGCCCAGATTACTAAATGATGCTTCGTATTTGTCCTTACGCTCATTCAGCTTTACGGTCACCCGATCAATGACCTTATAACTGCCCCGTTCACGGACCAGGGATTTCACCTTCTCAGCTTCATCAGGACGGACGTAGTTCTCAGCCAGTACGGTCTTTACGTTACGTAGTCCCTGCTCAATGATCTCAGGATCATCCGAGGCACAATACATCCCTAGCAGGTATTCGAGTACATAGACAGGAACGTTAGCCCCTTCTTTGATCAGTTTAGTCAGATCCTTACGTACCACCCGCCCAGCAAAGTGTTCATTCAGCAGCTGATCCAGTTCTTTATCGTTAGCAGATTCCATGTAGGCTACGCTCTATCGTTAATTCGTTATTAGAAGAAGTCATCGGTAAATGCCAAATCAATGGTGACCTTATAGCGCTGCACTTCGATATTTAGGTCTTTGTCCTTCAGTACCAGGAAGTAATCTTTCTTACGGTCAAAATCAGTACCGGACAATGACAGTCTGACCTGTTTTACCCGTTCCGCAACAGAGTCGGTACTGCTATCAAAGGTCAGAGTTTCTTCACTGGAAACTTTGACATCCCCATCATAAATGGCAATCGATAGGGTTACTGGCATAACCAGCTCACTGACAGCTTCGGTTTGCATCAAATCAAACTTCTGGATGTTATTGACCATCTTCAGCGTGGATTTTGTAGAAATGACCTCAACTTTACGCTTGGTCCGCTGTCCAGCCTTTTCACCACGTAGCTGTTTTACCGTCAGTACCGGCACCACAATTTCCTGAGGCATGATGCCACCATGCACGAAACGTGAGCCTCCTACAAAATGGAAACGGTTCGCCCCTTTTGGAATCCAAAAATCAGTCGCAGATAATGTGCCTGCCGTAGCTTGGGTTGAGCCTTTCCAGGCTTCCTTACTCTCTGGCAAACCATGCCCAATCACATAGCGTTTCTTGCTCTTCAATGCATTGGTCGGTTTTTCAGTCAAGCTTGAACGATCCGCAGATTCCAGTTTACTTTGCTGGAACAAGAAGCCATGGTCGGCTGTAATCAACAGGGTGGAAATATTGAAGTGCATTAAAATTTTACGGCTGAGTTCAGTCAGCTCTTCAATAGCATGTTCCACCGCCATAAAGGTCTCAGATTCTGTAGAGGCACTGTCTCCCCGAGCATCAATCACGTTGTGATAAACGTAAATCAAATCATGGTCTTTAAGTGCTTCACGGCCTTCATCACGCGACCAACCTTTTACCGTTTCAGCGGTAACCGCCAATCCATTATAGGCAGCCAGAATTTTGGATCGTGCTGCAGTCCCTTTGCTGGACTGCCCATCTACTAAAACATCATCACCTGCGGCCTCTTTGTACTCCAAAGTCTGATGCGGCAACAACGAGGCCATGCCAAGTGTGGTGTAACTTGGGACAACGCCCAGCTGTGAAGACAAGGTCGCTTCAGAATAACGCTTTTCATTGATACGATCACGCAGCTCTACCGCAGCTTCATAACGGAAAGCATCACTGATAATCACCACAATACGGCGTTTCGTTGCGGAACTGAGTAAGGGTCTAACGTGAGTATCGTAGAAGTTCTGCTGATTTGGGATATCTGCCATTTTCCAGACATTCAAGCGTTGCTCAGCTTCAATCCGCTCGCCCCAGTTGCGTGCCAAGTGGTCAATAAACCAGTAGGAATAGCAATTTTCCACTTCTTCATCGAGTTTTTTCAGGATATCGACATGAGCGCGTTGAGAAGCAGCACTGTAGTGGCGATAGGCCATATCAAAGCGATACAACTCCTGCTCGTAGGCTTTATACAAAGCTTCACTGGAGTCGAAATAGAAACCGGCATCAAACTGCTGTCGCAGGCTAAACAGCTCAATGGCTGCCTGCAACGCTGTATAGACAGTACGATATTTACGGCGTGTTGCATCATCCTTATGTTTGGAAGCCCAATAGCCATCCAGACGGGTAGAAATAATCGTTCTGAAATGTTCCAGTTCAGCTTTGGCTGCTGCAGGGATATGACTGGCCAGATCAATAATGATCTTTTGTTCAATCACTTCAAAGGTCATGACATCGAGCAGCTGCTCCAGATCAAAGGCCCCGACCTTCTCCTGGATCCGCAGTGCATTGGCCACGGTCTGGGAGAGTGTATCGAAGGTTGGGTAGTATTTAGAACTGTCTCTCCAGCGCGACAAAAAGGCTCTAGCCGTCGCACGGGAGCTGACGGATGACATCACCAGTTCTTGAGCCCATAGCGGTATATCGCCCAGGCTTTCACAGAAACCTGTAGTCATCAAACGGATAAAGAACGTACCGAGCTTGAATGGTGCTTCCCCATTCAATTCTTCAACCGATGCTGGATAACCAATTTCCGCCTGTAATGCGGTGACCAAAGCTGGCACCAGTTGGAATTTTTCCAGTTCAGCAAAGGAGTCTGGATTGACTTCCAGAGCCAGGTTCTGCTGTACCATTTCATCTGCCAGTGCCAGAACGATATGCATCAGCTCGGCACTATCAGCCTTGACCACAGCCGCAATCATGGCCATGTCCAGATCCTGTTCATCTGCATCAGGCTGGATATAGCGTTTCAATGTACTCAGACGGGCTTTGGCTTTAAGGAATTCTTCACGTTTGGCCAGATGTTCTCTTAGACTCTGCTGCTGTAAACCCAGCTCATTGAAGATAATTGAGAAACGATCGGCATAAAAGCTACGTGAATACAGCTTGATGTCCAGTAACCAGTCTTTTTCGGTTTCAGGCTCAGGACTTGGAAAATACAGCAAGTATTTGCCCTCCTGATCCTCAAGTTCCAGTTTAATCTTGATCGCCAAACTCGATTCTTCTGCCATATTCAGAATCTGGACATCTTTCAGTTTTAACGCCTGTATTTCATCACTGAAAGATTGTTCCGCATCGTACCAGAAGACAATCCGGTGATTTTCATGAAAGAAAGCCTGCTCTAAGCCTTGCTGAAGTTGACTTAAATTCATTGCAGCACCTGCGAATCCACTTCTTTTTGCTTTTGTTCCCATCTATCCAATAAATAGGCAATTTTAGGATGGGCATCTTGTGAATTTTGCAAAATATCTTGTTCAATTGCTTTTAGTTGTTGACCAGCACCTTCAACAGTCCATGAAGGACTTTCAAAAATACTGACGAGATCAAATACTTTGTGCCCATCAAATGCTGAAAAAATAGCTTTTAAAGCTGGGTGACTTTCACTAGATTTACTTAAAAGGTTATAAGCATTATCTGCGATAACAACTCGTGGATAAATCGCTAGTTTAGATTCCAAAGAATAGGCTTCATTCATAGCAGGACCAAATAATGCTCCACCTTCTTCATGAATGAGCCGTCCTAGAGCAATTCCTCCACGCAAAATCATACCTAAATCATAAAAGAACATAAGTTTTATTGTATAAATACATTCTAATAATAAAATACAAGATGCTGAATTATTACTTGGGCAAGAAATAACAAATGAATCAGAAAATTGAGTGATCTTTAAAGGAAAAGACTCTGAAAACTGTTCTACAACATTGTCACCAAATACGTCACCTGCAGGTTTTACTGTATTTTTCTCATCCAAAGTAAAAAAGGGGATGTTTCCATAAACTCTCTTTTTTAGTGAGCTCTCTTTTAGATCATGAATTAAATCATACAAAGCTTTACATATTTCATTATTTTTAATCGACTGGTCTATGGCTGATTTAAATCCTAATAAATCGATAAAACAAACCAGATGTTCTTGATAATCTATGCTCATTCCCCACTCCCCCCAGTAATGTCCTTCACATTCGCCAACAAGTCGCCAAACTTGCCATAGTTCACTTTCACCCCATCATCTAGATCCAGTGATATACGCTGATCGGCATAATGACGTAGTTTTTCTTCAAAAGTACTCAGCTCAGCCTGTTGCTTATGCAAGTTTTGTAGCTCTTTCTCTTTGCGTTTGATTTCAGCAGCTGAATCACTGTTTTCGATTTCACTTTGCAAAGAATTAACCATAGCCGCCATTTTTGAAATCAGTGGCATGACATATTCGGTACGCATACGTGCCAAAGTACTTTCGTTATAGCGGTGCAAGTACACCAACGCCTGGAAAGCCCCCTGTTTACCACTGCTAAATAACCAGTAAATCGGGCGCTTTTTATAGGTTTGCATGTGGTCTTTATAGAACTTACTCGCTAGGTAACGGCGAATCGTATCTTCAGCAGTTTCGTTGGCTTTTTTATCCAAGCTTTCTGCAAGCCACTGCATATTGGCATCCAGCGTGTCTTTACCCCAAACCGCAGTTAAGAACTCTCGAATACGATGTGTAGCATCATCTTCAAACCAGTGCATTTCGGTCAATGGAATAATACCGTCTGCATCGGCTGGAAATGTTTGATAACGGCTAGCATCAAAGTCTTGATTACCTGCATGGGCATAGATCAGACCTGGTTCATCCAGACTATAACGCCCCATCATGCAGCCAAGTGCATAAGAGACTAAACGCTGGCTGTCTTTTTCACGGTCGGCACGAGTTAAAGTGATCTGTTCATCTGGTACGTCTGGTGTAAGTTCATCCTGTAATCCATAAGCATCAATAAACAGTTTATTGTTTTCTTCTTCCAAGCGTTTCATTTCAGCCACGGCGGCAGCATTTTGCTGTTGCCATGTATTAAATGCTTGTTCGAGGTTTAGCTGCCCCGTACGGATAATTGGGTTTTGAGTAAAGTCCCATGAAGTTTCGTAGGAGTCCCAGTCTAATTTTGCAATTTTGATACACTTTTTGGAGTTATTAGCAACCGAAATAATATTTTGAATGAAAGGAACTTTTCTCAATGGTCCTTCATGATAATCAATAGTTGGGCTTAATGCTTTTAGAAAAAATTGAACTACTTTTGTATTTAAATATCCTAAAAGATAATATACATCAATTGATTCTTTAGGAAAGCAAATTGAACCTTTGGTCTCAAAAATAGAATTATTGGAATATCTAAAAGAAATTAATGCATTACTTAAAGTTGACCATGTTGCTCCCTCGCGAAAATAAAATTCACGTGATGGTAGATGATTCCCCATATTTGATAAATCATCATAACTTTTAGAATCGAATTTAATAAGAAAGTCATTATTACCATACCATCTTCTGTAAGATCCCCCTTTTGTAACAGGAAACCAAATTCCTGTTACACCTTTCTGATAGGAAGTAAAACTTTCAACATTTTTATTAATTTCTTTCTGCCCAACCTCATGCCAAAGTCTTAGAAATCTTTCATTATTACCTGTCGCTAAACCTTGCCTAGGTTCTGCAAAATCATTTAATAAATTATTTTCGTAAGCATCAAATACTCTTGGACTAGACCAATATGCTAATGGACTTCCTGGAATTTTTTTAAAATTATTTTGATCTCTATCAAAAATTATCTGAGAAGTTCTACTTAAGAAAATTTTATTTTTATCTGCAGTCTGTGGTGCATTATTTAGATTAACATAATTACCTTTAATGGATTTTATGTTTGTCTTTAAAATTGAAAAGCCACATGCTTGAGCCACCTTTGAATTAAGTTCAGGAAAACTATTATACCCAATTTGGATAAGCGAAATAACGCTCCGATCCTGTAACATTTTTTCACGCATCGCTTCATAAGAGGATAAAAACATCCAGTTTTGCATGGTCACCATGCTGTTAAAACCACTGTCTTTACACCATGCAAAGCCGCGCTCTATAAACATGGCGAACAAGTCTGATTTACTGTCAGGAAACTTTTTTTGGGCGAAGTTTTTTAAAAGCTTAATACCGGAGCCTCCCATATACGGCGGGTTGGCAATCACAGCATCATATTGCTTAGCGAGTAATTTAGCTTGCTGTACTAAAGGTAACAGCTCCTGCGCTGACTGCTGTGCAAAAATATCCCCTGACTCTGACGCTGTATTCAGCTTGCTTTCTAAATCAGGCAGCTTTTTAGCAAATGCTACAGGGATTTGAATCAAAGAACCAAAGGTTGAGGCATGTTCAAACAAGTCCAACAGTTCTTTTAAATCTGTCTGTGCAATACCAGTACTTGCCAAGTCCTGACTGAATGCATCCAAACGTTCCGGCTGACTATCCTGTAACGCAATAATATTCAGCCTCGGTGGACTGCTAAATAAACGGCGGTCGTCCTCACGCGCTTTCATCAATAGCGCAAAACTGGCGAGCTGTGCGGCACGGGTATCAATATCAATGCCGTAGAGGTTGTTTTCCAGAATCAAACGTGGAATATCTCGGCTACGGTAGCCACGCTCTAAGTAAATTGCTTTTAAGCAATCATAGGCTTCCACCAGAATATGCCCCGAACCACAGGCTGGATCCAGCACCGTAATACTTTCAGGGTTTAAAGTATCGCCATCTTCACTGATCCGCACATCAATCAGTTGTTTTAACTGTGCATTGACTTCATCGCTTTGCTCAGCCGGCTGAATATAGTATTCCCACCCACTGGCAAGCATACTTTCCGGCTGTGCCATCATCCATAAACGACCGACACTATTCTGCACCAGATACTTCACAATCCAGTTTGGGGTGAAGAGTTGCGTCGCGGCAGGAATGTCTTCACTCTTGACAACTTTACCAATCACTTGATCTTTCTTTTCAGAAATATAGAACTGATACAACCAGCCAATAATCTGCACATCATTCCAATCTTCTTCTGGAATACTGCTCACCAAATCACGGATCAAAGAATCGGTTTTGGTTAAATTGTCAGGTAATAACAGTTCTGACTCATCAGAAACCTGTTCAAATAGGAGTGGCATCACCTGATTCAACGCATGACATTGAGCCAGTAATAGCTCCCGATACAGCTCTTCGTCTTTATTGCCATCTAGCTTGAGATCAGCCACACGGCTGGCATCTAAATTCGGTAGCTCAATGTCCAGACATTCTTCCAGAATTTGTGGCAAGCCTGCACTGCCATCGGCACTACTGAGTACACGGCGACCATGATCCAGTAAGCCTTTGCATTCCATATAACGAATCGCGCAGAGACGGTTAAACCAGCTGTAAGCGATATAATCAATCGTCTGCTCAAAACTGCTGGTTTGAATGCGTTTGATCAGCTTGTCACGTGGTTTCATGACTGATAGCGGAAAAACCTGATCGCCAATCAGCAGCAAGTCGCCTTTCTGTTCAGCCGGTAAAATGCGGTCTGCGGTGATGCCATATTTGGCGGCCTGCTTGCGCATCGCTGCGATAAAATCATTTCGTGCTTGCGGTGCGTATTTTTTAATATTACTGGTATTCATCTTTAAACCTTTAATCAATGACTGATGCCGATATCCCTAAGCCCTGTTAGCGGATACGCACACGCTTTTTGTCACTCACGATTTTTTTCAATTCAGCTTTGAGTGCGTCTACAAACTGATCCACTGATTCTTCTGTTTCCAGATAGACACTACTTGAGCTTTTGCTGTAAATGCTAGCAACATCGACTTCCACCACCGGTTTCGGTGGCACTACGGCGATTGCAGGCTGTACCGGACTCGCAGCAGGTGTTGATGTAGCTGGGCTGGAGGTGGTTGCAGTGTTGGTTACACTCTCGGCTTTGCTCTGAGCCAGTTGTGCCGCTTTGGCCTGACGCTGGATTTCCGCCTGAACTTCGCTTTCCAGCTCATACAAGGCTTCATCAAAACGCTCGACGGCGGTTTGGGTTTGCAGCATATAGATGGTGGACAGGCTAGTTTCCACTTCAATATCCGTTTTCAGCAGTTGTAGTGGGCGTAATAGCTTGTTACTCAGCTCAGCGGTAGCGATACCACTGTTTTTAATCTCGGCTTCCAGCTGCTTGATTTTGTCATCAATGTGTTCTATCGCCTGATTACGCTTCTCAGTCAGCAATTGCTCATTGACGCTTTCCACTGTGCGAACCAAATCAGCAACTTTATTTAACAGGCCATAGGGAGATTCAAGGGTGGAAATACGATGTAATTCAGACAGGGCTTTTTTTGCCACATCATCACTGCCCAACGCCTGTTTGTTTTTCTCAAAATGACGTAAGGCCTGTTGCAGTTGCTGCCAGCTCGGCATCTGGTTAGTGAAGAACTCATGAATATCACGATAATCTTCTTCCAGATCCAGATAGTCGTCCTTGTTCTCGACCACGGCCTTAAAGAAATCAAAGCTGTCGCTATTCGCCAGCAGACGTTCCAAAGTCAGAATCGACTTTTCAATCACTTTCTTGCCTGGGAACTGCCCGACATCAGTTTTACTCTTATACGACTTAAAGTTGGCTAACCAGTTTTTAAAATGTTGGGTATAGAATTCAAATAGCTCTTTTTCTGTCGCTGGTCCCATGGCCGAGAATAGGTCTTGGGTGAGTTGGCGTGCCTGTTTCAACACCTGATCATCAGTCTGGCGTTTTTTAATGATCGACACATCACGGCGACGACGGCTGTTTTGTAAAGGCTCAAAGGCCTCTTTCAACTGTAAGCTGCCGCCATTTAACTGCAGAGAAATCCGCCCCATTGCCGCCAGCTGACCTACCAGCAGTAAAATCTCGGCATCTGGCCAGCCATAAGGGCGTTTGGCAAAACGATCTATCACATCCGAGACCAGAATACGCTCTGTACCAGTGGCCCGTAGTGCAATGTACTGCTCTACTTCCTGTAGGGCTTTCGGATTGCTTTGACCGCCATCCAGAGACAATCCGAGTTGCGCCATATCATCAACAGTCAAGACGGCGTTCAGTTCACGCCAGGCATCCTGCTGATAGACCTGCAAATAGCTCAGTTTGGTATAAGTGTTTTCCAGCAGATAACGACAAGCCTCATCCAGCTTGGTGGTTGGACTTGAAGATGAAAGTTGTAGATGTTGACCCAAGGCATAACTTTCCGCGTCCAGCAACATTTCTTCGACCCGGGCACGCAGACGTTTTTTACGCTCCTGATTCTCACGGCCACGGTCTGCCAGAATACGGGTGATATCGGATTGGGTACCATCATCATTTAAGCGGATGAATTTATTGGTTTTCAGCCAGGTGCGCAGTTCATTAAAGAACTGTTTATCGTCTGCCAGTTTAAACAGTACCTGCCCTTCGGCCTCGGCGCTCTTACCAATACAGAAAGCTTCTGTGTAGAGGTTATATTCCGTATCCAGTGGAGAAATGATTTCAACTTTCAAATCGCTCTCATACTTGCCATCCAGGCTATGACCATCCAGAAAACGACCAATCTGATAGTCCATCTTGTTGGCTTGATGGCGGTATTTGTTCTGATCCCTCAGTAAATCTTTAAAGATTAGATTAGCTAACTCTTTATTTTCTTCTGAAGCCGCTAAGTCTGTGGCTTTAATTTTACGGGTAATATCGCGTTCTTCATTGGTCAGGAACAGGAACTCATCACCATTCCTAGTAATCAGGCTCTCTTTTTCCAGACGCAGTAGGCTCTCTTCAATCCGCTTGCGCAATGCCAGCTTATCTTCATCAATTTTCTCAATCGACAAAGTCACCAGGTTATCCAGCGTACCTTTGATGATATCGACATAGCGGATCATGAACAGGGTACGCAGCATCTGCACATCAAAACTATCCAGGGTTTTATTCTGCCCTGCCTGGTCGATGGTACGCTTCACTGCTGTATCCAGAAATCCTTCCACTGAAGTATAGAAGCGGTGGAAAGGAACCAGGGCCCCGACTTCATCTGTAGCAATCGCATTCGCGGCCATCTGGAACGCATCCAACATGGACCGTTCACCATAGGCCAGGTGTGCACCGGTCGCACCGACCTTACGGATTTCTTCAAAAACTTTCTGCACCAGCTGGAAATGGTACGGCGCAAAAGGATAGTTATTGATAAAGCTGTCTGGACCCTCATAGTTCTTGAGTGTTGGGCCTGAACGGTCAAAGGTGATCTGGTTTTTTAAGATATCGCCCTTTTGCTCAAACACTGATCTGAGCAGTGCTTCAGCTTCCGGGGTTTTACGTAATAAACGTTTCTGGATGACTTCATCGGTATTGGAACTGGACAGTGATAACCGGGTTTTAAAACGTCCAGCAATCTTGGAGAAGTCATTGGCTTTGGAAGAAGACATCTCACCTAAAACAGCATCGATGTCTGCCTGCGAGGTGACGATAATCCAAGCGCGGCCTTTACAGATCGTACCCAAGTTTTCAGTAATGGTTTGCAGTGTCAGCATCAAGCGGGTATCGCTGCCAATAAACTGCCCCACTTCATCGACCAAGAACAACATGCGTTGCTGGGGTCCTTTGCTGTCCAGGTATTCTTTCACCCACTGACAGAAGTTTTCCACCGAAACACTAAAGGTCTGCTCAGAATCCTCAAACCATTTATGCGCAGCTTCAGCAGATAAGTTGAGGGCTTGGGAAATTGCGGTTTCGACATCATCCTGATAGAACTGATAGCCGTCACGCTCCTCTAGCCAGGACATGCCGCTAGATTCTTCAAAAGCCTGTTTAAAGCGCTCATACACCCCTTTCTGGCTCAGGTGACGTTCCATATGTGCAATATGTGGATGATCGGCACTAAAACCCTGATATTCGTTAAACACGCGTAAAAACACATTCAGAATCGGATTACCATCATCATTGGAGCTGGCTTTACTGTCGATATTAAATAGGATGACATCGGCATGATGACTAACCGCTTTACCAATATCCGCACGGATAAACGCATCCCGGATTTTGCTTTCATCAAAGAATTCTGCAGCACTGCGTTCGTTACCTTCCGCGTCACGTGCCACTTTATTGGCCAGAATATACGACAAGGTTTTCAGGAAATGTGATTTACCTGAACCAAAGAAGCCCGAAATCCATACGCCGACACGGTTGGCAATCGAAGGATCGCTTAGGTCTGTGCCATAAGACTGGAAAAAGTCCCGAAAATGCTTTTCCAGTTCATTGGTGACCACATACTCATCGAGTTCCTGATAAACCGTAGTATTGTCATTCTGGTCTGCTTTTACGACCCCGTTAATCGCACGATCTAATGGCTTATAAAAAAGTTCTTTAATGTTCATCTCAATCAATTCCCCGGAATTCTTATTTCTATTTGCCGTGTTAAGGCACTAATCTGAATGCTCTGTAGTAATTATTGCTTGGAATTTTTCCAAATAAACTCATCGCTTGACCGTCGTAATAACCTGGGTAAAACAGCACCACTGGCTTATGCCCCAGTAACGAATGCAAACTGTTTAATAAGTGATGGGCACGTAACAGTGGCCAAACCGACCCAACCCCAGTCATCAACACAATATCTTGCGCATTGGTGGCATATTTACTCACCAGATACGGCGCGAACTTATCCATATGCAGTGGGCCTTTCAGCGCTTTGAGCAGCGCATCATCGCCTTTGGCTTTTTGCATTTGAATGGCTTTATCGATGAAGTTACGCTCAGCCAGATAATCCACCACGGCTTGCAGCAGGTTGATATTCACCACCTTCAGCTGACTGTGTTTTTTCTCCAGCATCCCGTCTAGAAAATGCAGATATTCGCGCACTTTCAACTCATCTTCAGGTGCATAATCAAAAATCCAGAAGCCAATTTCATTGCCCAGTCCTTGCCCGGTGAGAAACTCGGTGGAAAGAATTCGCTCTGGAATCTGGTTCAGACGCTCATGTATTTTTTGATTCATTGCTGCCCCTCTACAACTACCGCGTCCATAGCGACACTTCCATAGATCTTTTAATGCGTTGTTTATAATGTTCTTCCAACAGGCTACGCAGCTCTGCTCTGACGATCACACGCTGCAACTCCAACTTACGGGTACTTTTTAAGTAACCGGCTTCTGCCAGCATGCGAAATACCACCTGCCCCATTTTTTTCTTGCTGGACTCTTTCCAATCAAAGATATCCGGATCACGTTGTGAGCGTTCATCCAAAAAATCTGACCAGATATAACTGTCCAGGTATTGAGCCTGAGAGATATAGGCCTCTCTCATCACCGTTTCCATAAACTCAAGCAGCAACAGGTTGCGTTCCAATGCGCCACAAAAAGCCACCTGGGTCGCCAGCTCATCATCCCCATCACGTAGTGCTTTCCAGAAATCAGGCTCCAAGCGCTCCAGACGCTTACGAATAGCGGTGGCATTGCGTTGCGCCGAAGCCGCAGTTCTTTTTTGCAGAATATTGTCAATCTGAATGGCCTGATGCCATTGTTCTGGAGTCGCCTCTCGTAATAACAGATCCGCGATCAGCCGGCTTTCACGTACCATCAGTGAGCCACCAATTAGGTCACTGTCATAATGAAATTGTTCTAACATAGCCAATCTCCTATGAAGCTTGATCAAACAGGTAAGATGACAGCTTTTCGATATCTGAGCGTTGTAGTACCAAGGGATATTTCAAGGCATCATCCGCCTCAGCCAGCGTGATCGCGGCCTGATATCGCTGCAAAGTATAGTGAGCCAAGGCTTTTTTCACCGGAATCTGTAATCTGCCATCAGGCATGCCGAAGTCTTTTTCGACCAGCGCTTTTTGAGCTGCATTCAATTTTGGATTAGGGATCAGCGTCAGTAGAATTTCTTCATGCCATTGCTGATCTTGAGCAGGGTCTACTGACTCAATCGCCACCACAACAGGTGTACGATCAATTCTGGAGAGTAAAAAGTCCTTAAACTGCTTGCTCTGATGGCAATAGGCACGGACATGCCAGCGAAAACCGGTATACACCAGGGTGTGTGGGGAAATGATGCGTTCATGCCACTGCGGATTCTGCATCGAGGCATAAATCATTTTTAAAGTACTTTGGTTGCGGCAGGCACGCAAAACTTCCCGAATCACTTCAGGACGTACACTGCGATCAGGTAATTGAACTGCTGTAAGATTCGGTTCTGGCATCGCAATAAGGGCATGCGATTCACTGACCAAGCCCGAGAGCATATTGAGATATTCATTGATATGCGCTGTAGTCAGTACAGGCTGGAAGCTGGCCTTAGGCACATAACCCTTGACGGAGGGGTCATGAATCAAGGCATCGGGGTTATACAGCGTATTGTAACGCTTGATATCCGCAGAAGCCTGCTGTCGACTGAGCCCAAACCAGCTCATCAAACGATTGGTAACCAAACGACCTTCCCAGTAAGCAAGCAACTCGATGGCTCGCATTCGAAGAAGCACTTCATGCTTATCTGTCGTCATATACCAATCAGTCAATAAATAGCAGCTTTAAGATTACCCTACAGCAAATATACAGTAAATATTTTTGACGGTATTTAAAGGTAGTATTGCAATCATCAGATAAAAAATATACTAGTATCCTGATGATAGCCGTCAAAGTACGATCTCTAGCAGATCATGGATCCTGGTATAGCGCGTGAATTGAGCTAAGTTTTAGAATGAGAGAAATATGGGTTTTAGATTTCGTAAAAGTATTAAATTATTCCCGGGTTTTAAAATTAATCTGACCCATAAAGGCATCAGCAGTGCCAGCATTGGCAAACCTGGTGCTTCTCTAAATATTGGGAAAAAAGGTACGCGAACCAGTGTCGGCATTCCAGGTACGGGACTATCTTACTCTAAACACCAACCTTACTCTAAAAAGACCCGTGTTCCACAACCGACATCGCTAGAACACACGGAATATAATCCTCAGAATTTAGAACAACCGAAGGCAAAGATATGGCCTTGGATTATTTTTGGAATATTGTGTTTTATGGTGGGTGCCGTCATTTTTTAGCAAGAACCGCATTGTATTTTAATCAAAAAAAAAATGCCCAGATGGATGAATGGGCAAACTAAGGAATTAATATCCTTCAGAAACTCCAGCGCAATTCTCGCTACTTTCAGTAAGCGACTCTGGCTCAATCATGATAGTCTGACTCAATCGAGTCGAGGTAAATCGATCCATCACAATTGGAGCAGAAATTATGCTTGATCACACTCTTGGTTAATGCTGAAAAGTCTTTGAGTTTTAATTAATAAATAATAGTATCCATGTCTACCCTCAACTTTACTTATTTTCAGATAGCAACCAATCGAGAGCACTCATTTTTACAATACCATTATAATTCGCTTCAGTCCCTATCGTGTCTAATGTAAGCAAATACTTGGGATACGAATCAGAAATTTTCTGTAATGGACGTAACTCTCGGCTGAGTGTCTCCTCATTGAGCGTTTCTAATGCCACCTGATAATAAGTTAAATTCTGTAAAGTATCGACAGCAACAAAATCAATTTCATATTCATCAACCCGCCCTACATAGACCGTATAACCTCGTCTGACAAGCTCAAGATAAATCACATTTTCTAAGATATGACCTTGATCAGCATTAGCATCAGGCAACATAATCCGGCGCAATCCGACATCAACTAAATAGTATTTTTCAGAGGATTGTAATAACTCACGCCCGCGTACTTTAAATTGTGCGGCACTATAAAATAACAAACTGTCCTGTAAGCCCTGAATATAGCGTTTTACTGTTTCAAATGAAATTTTAACCCCACTTGAAACAAAGGTATTTTTAATTTTATTGATGGAAATAGCTGAGCCTGTCACGCTTGCCAAATATCTTGTGACACGCTCGAGAGAGTTAATATCGGCAGTATTCAAACGTGGAATAACATCTTTAAACATTACACTGGCATAGACCGCTTGCAAGTAATCATAAGTTTCCTGCTGGCTAGTCATGGCAAGCGTATAAGGGAAACTACTGCGCGTATACATGGCATACAAATCACGATTTGATAATTGTTGGATGATCGGATTATTTTCAATATGCCACTGTTTAAATTCTTGGAATGAAAGGGGTAAAACATGTTGCTCTATATAGCGTCCTGTAAGTAAAGTCGCAAGTTCTCCACTTAGAAAGAATGCATTTGAGCCTGTAATATATAAATCGATATAATCCCGAACATATAAAGAGTCGACTACTTTCTCAAAATTTGTAACATGTTGAATTTCATCTAAAAAAACATAGTTTTTTTTACTTTTATCAACTTTGGATAATACATAATCATGTAGTTTACGGTAATCGGTGAGTTCTTCAAATTCCATAAATTCGAAGTTGATGGCAATGATGTTTTCGGCTTGTACGCCCTGTGCTTTTAGGTCTTGTTGAAACATCGCCAATAAGGTGGATTTTCCAGAGCGACGCACACCTGAAAGTACTTTAATGACATCACGGTCTTGCCATGTATTCAGAAATTTTAAGTAGCCATCACGTCGAATATTAGCGCTTCTCATTATTTACACTTAGAATCTAAAGTTTTAATAAATTCTATCAAATTTTAGAATGTATATGTAAATATATTTAGTTTTAAGAAAAGTTTAAAGGTTAAGTGAAACATTCAAAGCTGCTGTAGAAGCATGTAAACATGCAGATCTGATCAAAATCCAAATTCTGTCTTTTTGATTATTTTCCATGTCATGTTATTTCATTTATGCTACGAGTTAACTGCTATATAAATTAAGTGAAAAGTAAATGGAACTAAGTTGTTAACTAGAGTGGAACTCATTTTTGTTGTGCTGATGGTCTCAGCCTTAATCCTAATTGCTTATGAAATGCTAAAAGGTTTATTTTAGAGCATCTATACAATTTTTGATCAAAAAAAGCCCACAGAGGGAATCTATGGGCGAAACTAAGGACCTTGACGGTCATTCAGAAACTACAGCTAGTTTCTGGTTGTGATTCTGGACTGAATTAAAAATAACCATATTGGCTGAATGTATCAAAAGTTAAATCATGTGATTAATCATTGATACTTCTGCAAAAATGAGCTCATCGCTCTGTTGATTAATACAGTAATTCACCAAACAAAGCCGCTCTAATCTCTTCCAGGCTCAGATCTGATTTCATCCTATTACAGATGGGATGAACCAGCAGACCATTCTCTAGAACACCTTGCCCACCTACGGCTTTGGCAATCCGATGATCCGATTCAGTAGAATCAAGATAGATCAATCCATCACAAATGAGGCAAAAGTTATGATTACCCACCAGAAAATTGTGCTTAAGCAGACTCTTGGTTAATGCCGAAAAGGCCTTGGGCTTTGACCGAGAAATTGGACTAATCGACTCCACATATCCCACTCTATTGTAAACAAGACATTTTTATCTTTTATATTCAATGGCTTATTTTCCTGCTAATTGGTAATACCATGAAAAATACCATGCTCAGAAAAGGCTTAACAATATTTTGAAAAATTGCCTACTGAGCGCTGCCGCACAGCTCCATAGGCCGCTTTCCTGGCTTTGCTTCCAGATGTATGCTATTCTGCTCCTGCAGCTAATGGATCACCGCAAACAGGTTACTCGCCTGGGGATTCCCTTTCGACCCGAGCATCCGTATGAGACTCATGCTCGATTATTATTATTATAGAAGCCCCCATGAATAAATCGCTCATCATTTTCGGCATCGTCAACATAACCTCGGACAGTTTCTCCGATGGAGGCCGGTATCTGGCGCCAGACGCAGCCATTGCGCAGGCGCGTAAGC
>NZ_VOZH01000002.1:0-162439 GCF_013419875.1 Acinetobacter sp. YH12049
TTGTTCCATTTTAGAGATTTGTTTAAGATAAGATATAACTCATTGAGATGTGTCATAGTATTCGTCGTTAGAAAACAATTATTGTGACATTATTTCAATGAGTTATCTATTTTTGTCGTGTACAGAGAAAATTTTTATTAGATTCAATATTGCCTTTGATGTGGTTGTCATGCAGTTCAACACTGGCGCCATTTTCTAAAATCACATTGCCATGAACAATTAAACCTTCAAGCTGACAATTTTTTTTGACTTTAATATCTTCACGAATACTTTGGTATTTAATTTCACCATCGCAATTCACGGCAGCAAAAGTCGTAAACGAACATAAAATTAAACTGATCGAGACGAAAAATTTTTTCATGGGCTTACATCTTCCTGAAATAAGCAATTGACCTAAAATTCATGTTAAAAATACTGAAATACAGGCAAAGATGTAAGCCTAGATAATCAGGTTTGCGGCGCATTTTTATTATATTTGTGTAAGTTCTAACTTGATGAATATCTACAGATATGTGGAAAGTGCTAGGGCGTTATAGCTGTATGAATAAAGTGTGAACTACGTAGGGTGCAAAGAGGTACTTGCTCGCCAATAATAGGCACAAAAAAACCACGCTAAAAGCGTGGTTTTTGAATCAGTTCAATCTAATCTGTATTAGATTTTACCAACTAGGTCGATTGAAGGAGCAAGAGTTGCGTCGCCTTCTTTCCATTTAGCTGGGCAAACTTCGCCTGGGTGAGCGTGTACGTATTGAGCTGCTTTAACTTTACGAAGAAGTTCTTGAGCATCACGACCGATACCACCAGCGTTGATTTCAACGATTTGGATTTTACCTTCTGGATCGATAACGAAAGTACCACGATCAGCAAGACCGTCAGCTTCGATTAATACGTCAAAGTTTTTAGCAAGAGTCCAGTTCGCATCACCAACCATTACGTATTGGATTTTTTTGATTTCTTCTGAAGAATCGTGCCAAGCTTTGTGAGTGAAATGAGTGTCAGTAGAAACTGAGTAGATTTCAACACCTAGTTTTTGGAATTCTGCATAGTTGTCAGCAAGGTCACCAAGTTCAGTTGGGCAAACGAAAGTGAAGTCAGCTGGGTAGAAGAATACAACAGACCATTTACCTTTAAGATCAGCTTCAGTTACTTCGATGAATTGACCATTTTGGAATGCTTGTGCTTTAAACGGTTTAACTTCAGTATTAATTAAGCTCATCATTGTCTCCATGATTGAGGTTTGTTTTTGATTTCCAATAGGGTACAGAAATTTTTCTTATTGCTGAAATAGTATTTTTACATAACTAATATCGGAAAATCCGAATTAGTACACTCCAGAACTATTTCAGCAATAACGATTATTTATCATTATTTCATTCGATATAAGCCATATCAATGCCATATAAAGTTGAAAGTAAAATGACAAAATCATCTTTTTAAAGTCTGTAACCAACATGATGCTTGTTGCATAAGATTTCAAGGGTGATCTCTAAAAAAGTTATAAAAAATATTTCAAATTATAGAATTTGTTCATATAAGATGGCATGAACAAAAAATGATTCCAGATTTGATCAGGTGCTCAGTCAATTTTTTCGTATCATTGCCATTCTCAGTCTTGCACTTGCATCACTATGTATTCTTAAAGTTGAAGACACAGGTACAAATTTATGTATCTATGAATACTTGCAACCTCAAAAAGCGACCTACTTTAATGAACTATTTGGAACTTCATCAGATGATCCTATGCTATTGAGTACCATGGGAATCGTTGGAATCTTCTTTTTTTTCCCACTGTTGCTATCATTTAGACGTGCTTGGTATGTGGTTATATTATGGCTATATGCGATTTTTCAATTCATCATCATTTTAATGATAGAAACTGCTTCAATTTCAAAAATTATCTATGACAGTATTGTTTATTGTCATAATGGTTGGTTGTTCGCATGGGTGATCGGGCAGAGTATATTTATTGTTTTTAGTATCATTTATATTTTCTATGGGACTGAAACCTAATGGATAAAGCATCCAAATGGATAAGCTTGAGTTGCCTATTCTAGTCAGCATGTGGGTTTATTTTTCTGTACTGGATGAATCAAGAATGTGCTTTCAATTCAAGGTGCTAGCCCGAATCAAATTATTTATTAAGCTGAAATGAATGGTTTTTCATCGGATGAACCTCTTTTATTTATTTTTATTGCGTTGATTTGCTTTTTATTCTCAATTTTTTGTGCTTAGCAAAATCTGTTCATCATTTCTTGATCATCACTTTATTGATGTTTTTAATTGTGCCATTGAGTATATTTTATACAGTGCCATTTTATCAGCCATTACATGGCAGTATTGAAGCATGTGGCAATTATTGGTTATTGGTCGCAATTTGAGTTTTTTATCATTTTATTCTGTTCGGCTTTACCTATTGGTTTCAGGCACGCAAAAAATAGATTCATCTTTCACTATTTTTACATACAGCGTAAAATATTCGGTTCTATTTTTAATTATTAGGATAATGCATCTGTGCCAAGTCAGTTAAATGTCGATCAATTGGTCATGGTTCGTGATCGCCATCGCTTAAGTCGGCTGAAAAAAGGCAAAGAAGCCAATCCTGAAAAATTTCAAGATTTGTTTGAAAAGTCGAATGCGAAAGTGCGCGAACGGATTGCCCGCATTCCAAATATTAAATTAAATCAAGACTTACCTGTTACGCAGTATGCAGACAAACTGATTGACGCGATTCAAAAGCATCAAGTGATTATTGTGGCAGGTGAAACCGGTTCGGGTAAAACCACGCAGTTACCGCAAATTGCAATGCTTGCAGGTCGTGGTTTAACGGGTTTGATTGGTCATACTCAACCCCGTCGACTGGCTGCACGTAGCGTTTCGCAACGTATTGCAGAAGAAGTGGGCGAAAAGCTAGGAGAGTCGATCTCCTTTAAAGTTCGTTTCAATGAACAAGGTTCACAAGATTCAATCGTTCGTTTGATGACCGACGGTATTTTATTGGCAGAACTGGCCAATGACCGATTCTTAAATAAATACGACACGATTATTATCGATGAAGCGCATGAGCGTTCGCTAAATATTGACTTCATCATGGGCTATCTCAAACAGCTCTTGCCACGTCGTAAAGATCTCAAAGTTATTATTACCTCAGCGACATTAGACGTAAATCGCTTCTCGAATTACTTTAATGGGGCACCTATTTTTGAGGTGGAAGGTCGAAGCTTCCCTGTAGAATTGCGTTATCGTCCGATTTCAGAGCTGAGCATTGTCGGTAGTGATGATGATGAATTTGACGATTTTGAAGAAAATTTACCCCGTGCCGTGGTTTCGGCAGTAGAAGAATGTTTTCAAGATGCGCAGGAAAAAGGTCATCCTGAACATGCCGACATTTTGATTTTTGCCAGCACTGAACAAGAAATACGTGAGTTACAGGAAACACTGCAAAAGTTTGGGCCACGACATACCGAAGTTTTACCTTTATATGCTCGATTGGCTTTGGCAGAACAGCAAAAGATTTTCAATCCATCAGGCGGTGGGCGACGGATTATTATTGCCACCAACGTGGCAGAAACTGCCTTAACTGTGCCAAATATTCGCTATGTAATTGATAGTGGCTTTGCACGGATATCCCGTTATAACTATCGCTCACGTGTACAGCGTCTACCAATTGAGGCTGTATCACAGGCGGCAGCAAATCAGCGTAAAGGTCGTTGTGGTCGTATTGCACCGGGCGTGTGTATTCGACTGTATTCAGAAGAAGACTTTATGAGTCGTCCTGAATTTACCGAACCGGAGATTAAACGAACCAACTTGGCCTCGGTTATTTTGCAAATGCAAAGTTTGGGCTTTGGTGAATTAGAAGACTTCGATTTTATTGAGCCGCCAGATCATCGTTTGGTGAATGATGGTCGTAAGCTTTTGATTGAGCTTGGGGCGATGGTTGAGAAAGGGAAAGCCCCTCTTTCGCAAAGAGGGGTTGGGGGAGATTCTATTGAAAGTAATCCCCCTAAATCCCCCTTTACAAAAGGGGGACTTCCTCCGGCGAAGGGTGGTGGTTTAACCAAAATTGGTCAGCAAATGGCAAAAATGCCAATCGACCCGCGTCTTGCACGGATGATTTTGGGTGGAGCGCATTTTGGCGTATTAAATGAAGTCTTGATTATTGTCGCTGCTTTAGCGGTACAAGATCCACGTGAACGTCCTGCGGATAAACAAATGCAGGCCGATCAGAAACATGCTTTGTTCCGTGAAGCTGACTCGGATTTCTTGTTCTATATCAAATTATGGGAAGCTTTGGTTGCTAACCGTGACATGAGTGAGAATAAGCGTCGAACCTTTGCACGCAACCATTTCCTTAGTTGGTTACGCCTCCGTGAGTGGAAAAAAACCCATGAGCAATTGGTGGATTTGGCTCAAGGCTTAAAACTGTCCTTTAATGAAAAGAAGGCCAATTATGAAAATCTGCACCGTGCGCTATTAACGGGTTTACTTTCATTTATTGCCAACAAAACCGATGAACGTAACGTGTTCATGGCGGTGCGTCAGCAAAAGGCACGTATTTTCCCTGCATCAACCTTGCATAAAACCAATACACCTTGGGTCATGGCTTTTGAGATGGTTGAGACCTCTCAGGTATATATTCGAACGTTGGCGAAAATTGAACCTGAATGGATTCTATTGGCTGCAGGCGATTTATTGAAGCATCATTATTTTGAACCGCATTGGTCAAAAAAATCTGGTGTAGTCAATGCCTATGATCAAATTTCTTTGTTTGGTTTGATTATTGAGCCACGTCGTCAAATAAATTATGAAAAAGTGGATCATCCTGCGGCGCATGAAATTTTCCTACGAGATGCGTTGACGACGGGACATTTGGGTATTACGCCACCGTTCTTAAAACACAATTTATTAAAACTCGAAGAAGTTGAGCGCGTTGAAGATAAACTGCGTCGTCGTGATTTGGTGGTGGATGAGGAAACCATCTACCAGTTCTATGCTGCTAAAGTGCCTGAAGAGGTGGCAAGTCGTCGTAGTTTTGAAGACTGGCGTGCAACGGTAGAACCGCAAAATCCGCGTCATTTATTTATCGATGATGATTCGCTTTGGATGAATGACCGTCCAACGACTCAGCAATTTCCAGACTACCTACGCAATGGTGAGCTGCGTTTGGCTGCAAGTTATCGTTTTGACCCAAGTCATGATGAAGATGGCGCAACGGTTAAAATTCCAGTTCAAGCTTTGCCGCAAGTGGATGAAAATATTTGGTCATGGGGCATACCCGGTTGGCGACAAGACCTGATTGAGGCCTTGCTTAAAGCATTGCCAAAAGATAAGCGCCGTCACTTGGTGCCAATACCTGATACAGCGCGTAAATTGATGGATCGTGTCGATGCCGTGCATTTGCGCGAGCATATTTTTAGTTTCTTGGCGTTCCAACTGCGTGGTGAGCAAATCACAGATAAGGACTTTTCTTGGGAACGCGTTGAGCAATATCTGCTGCCTTTAATCAAAGTCATTGATGAAAAAGGCCGTGTGATTGAGCAAGGTCGTGACCTAGATGAACTCAAAGCTCGCTGTCGTACTGAAACTCATAGCCCAGTCAAACAGTTAAAAGGTGAGTTTAAAACCTTCCCTGATAATTTTGTGTTCGAAGCATCACAAAAAGTCACGGGTGTGCTGGTGAAACAATACCAAGCGCTTGTTCCAGTCAAAGGCTTTGCGGAGTTGGATGCCAAAGACGAATCTGGTGTGGTGATTCAGACTTTCAATGACCAATTTGAAGCAGTCAAACAACACCGCGAAGGGATCATTCGTTTGGTTCATATGCAGCTGGGGGACTTAGTTCGTCAGTTGAAAAAACAGATTTCTAAACCCTTGGCATTGGCTTATTCACCGCTAGGTGACAAAGCAAAACTAGAGCAAATGTTAGTTTATGCCACACTTCAGCTTGCAATAAATGAGCTACCTGTCAATGTGCAGGAGTACCAAAACCTAATTTTAAATGTAAAGAAATCTTTCTTAACCCATGGGCAGCAAGCGTTAGCCGTTTTAACTGAAACCTATATTCAATGGCAGGATATACGTCGGAAATTGTTGGTTTTAGATGATTCTGTGTTTGGAAAGAACATTGATGACATTGAAGATCAACTCGATTTGATGCAACTTTCAGATTTTGTTTATGGCAAAACTTCCGATGTGTGGCTCGAATTTCCAAGATATTTGAAGGCATTAGTCTTGCGTTTAGACCGCTTGCCAAATAACCTACAAAGGGACAATTCTGCCATTGATCAAGTTGACCCATGGATGGAAAAATTATTTAAGTTTAAAAATGACACTCGCCTTAAAGAATTGTATTTCATGGTTGAGGAGTTACGCATCTCTATTTTCTCTCAACCAATGAAGACCAAGATGCCAATTTCTCCATCCCGCTTGCAAAAAGTATGGGATAAGCTCGGAATCAGTTAAGATATAGGTAATTTCTAAAAGGAGTTTTACATGGGCATCCGCATTACGGGTACAGGTCTTTATCATCCAGAAGACGTAATTACTAACGAAGAGTTAGTTGAAGCTTTAAATGCTTATGTGGAACAGTACAACAGCGACAATGCTGAAAAAATTGAAGCCGGTGAGCTAGAAGCGCGCCGTGGTTCAAGTGCAGAATTTATCGAAAAAGCGTCTGGCGTGAAAGCACGTTATGTTGCTGAAAAAAGCGGTATTTTAGATCCAAAACGTTTACGCCCAGTGTTACATGAGCGTCCAAATGATGAAATTTCGCTACAAGCGGAATGGGGCGTAGCTGCTGCAAAGCAAGCGATGGAAAATGCGGGTGTGACTGCTGAAGACATCGATGTTGTGATCTTGTCATGCTCTAACATTCAACGTGCATATCCAGCCGTTTCAATTGAAATTCAAACTGCGTTGGGTATTCAGGGTTATGCCTATGACATGAACGTTGCATGTTCAGCTGCAACTTTTGGTATCAAGCAAGCCTATGACGCGATCAAATCAGGCGCTCGTCGCGTGTTATTGGTAAACGTTGAGATTACATCTGGGCATACAGATTTCCGTATGCGTGACTGTCACTTTATCTTTGGTGACGTTGCAACGGCTTCGATCATTGAAGAAACTGAAACCAAAGCTGGTTTTGAAGTGTTGGATATTGACCTGTTTACACAGTTCTCAAACAATATTCGTAACAACTTCGGTTACTTAAATATGAGTGAAGTCGATGCTGACATCGACAACAACCGTTTCCGTCAAGACGGTCGTAAAGTATTTAAAGAAGTGTGTCCATTAGTGGCGAAAATGATCACCAAGCAATTGGATGACAATAAAATTGCGGCAACAGATGTAAAACGCTTCTGGTTACACCAAGCAAATGCCAGCATGAATGAATTGATTCTGAAACTGGTTGTGGGTAAAGAACATGCTCAGCCAGACCTTGTACCAATCATTCTTGATGAATTTGCCAATACTTCATCAGCAGGTGTCATTATTGCGTTGCACCGTACAGCAAATGAAGTAAACCATGGCGAATACGGTGTGCTTTGCTCATTTGGTGCAGGCTACTCAGTAGGTTCTGTACTTGTTCAAAAACATGATGCTGCCTAAGGTCAGCACATTTGCAGGTTGAACATGATGCAAAATGGATAAAGCGTTTAAGCGCTTTATCCCGCATGTATTTCACGCCGACCTTTTTTGGCGCTGAATATATTGATGCATCAAAACCTGCAATGTATGTAGGGAATCATACAATTTACGGTGTACTCGATTCACCGTTGATTATTGATTATCTCTACAATGAACATAAAGTGGCTGTGGTCAGTATCGCTGATCATAGCCATTTTTATGTGCCCGGTTGGCGTGGCATGGTCAAAAAGTTCGGTGCAGTCCAAGGTATTCAGGACTATGTCAGAACTGTGATGCAACAAGGTTATTCCATTTTAGTTTTTCCCGGTGGTGGTCGAGAGGTTTTGAAGCGAAAAGGCGAAGCCTATCAACTGATTTGGAAGCAACGTTATGGCTTTTTAAAACTGGCGCAAGAATTTAATTATGATATCGTGCCTTTTGCCGCTTTAGGTGGAGATGAAGTCTTTGAACTGGGTTTTGATGCCAGTGTGATTGTTGAACATCGTTGGTTTAAACAACTATTAAAAATACAAAAAATCGATAAATTATTACGTCATGGTGATGTGATTCCGTCTTTACCCAAGCGTATTATCCCCAAGCGCATTCCATTCTATTTTCAATTTTTACCCCGTCAAAGTTTGAGTCATATTCAGAGTGTGGAGGATTTAAAGCTCTATCGAGAGGCACTACAACAAGATATTTACAATGCGATAGAACAGCTTAAGAAAATCCGTTCAGAACAATATTCTACAGATCAATAATAGTGACTACTCTTCAACTTCATTCATTTTTATTCGTCACAGCTCAAAATTATGGTGAATTTTGTCACAACAATAGCTTTTAGATTTTTTTATTGAACGCCTTTGTATTGACCTTTTGTACAGTTATTCGGCTGATTAATGGCAGTAGTCGGAGCATTAAACTTTGACTATAGTGAAGGTTGAAAAATAATCAACGATCGTTAGGGCGGAAGATGGAAAAGAAAAGCTTGACCCCGCAGCTTGAGCATATTGCTCGGCAACTTATTCGAATATCTCCAAGTTTAAAGCAGTTGTATCAAGAGCAAATGGATCTTGCTACAGCACTCAATTCACAAAATATCTTTAAAATTGAACAAGAGCAGCACCGCATTCAACTGTGTAATGGACTGTGGACCTTACAGCTACAAAGTCGTGAATCGATTGGCTATCAGTTTCCTAGAAGTCCATTTAGACCCATCAAAATTGCTGAATTGCATACGACAGTGCCATGTATTGAAGTAGTAGAAGATTTCTTATTTCATGAATTGTATTTTTTTACTGGCGACCTAAAGCCGCAACATTCACTCTTGCTCAGAGAAAAAGCACAGCAATTTAGACAATTGATCTTACAGTCGATTTTTCAACATCTAAATGGGCCAGCGCGTGTTCAGCAGTTTTTAGCACAGATGACAGCAGTTGAAGCGCAAATTTTTGATCAGCTAATGCAAGAGCAGCAGATTTATCAGACACCGCTATTACAAACCTATATCGAATGCCAAATCTGTCTACCACATTGGTTGATGCAAAAGATTGAGCAGATGTTTGCGCTTCATTCACTTACAGAAGCTGAAATATTGCCGATACAACTGTTAATGGATAGTTTGGACGAGATTTGTTTTGCTACGGCACAATTTTTAGATCCGACGATTTATCGGATCATGAGTTTGAGTTATGAAGATCGGTTCAATTTACAAGAATTAAATGAACATATAGAAGATATTATTTTGTTGCTCGACCATGCATATGAGCGTCCCAATTTGTTGGGTTTTATTCGTTTGATGCATCGGGATGTTTGGGCAGAGCAGGACATATTAAGCCACAGTAATTTTGTGCAAGCTACAGCAATTTGGCAAAAAAAATGTGGAAAACTCCCTTTACTCGATAACAACCGTGCAGTGCGATGGATGTTCAAGCAGTCAGTCGAAGTGTTGGATTGGCTGAGTCGTAATTTTCAACACAGTAATGTACGAGTGGCTGTGACGGCATTAAGTTTTGTCGATACGCAGCATATTCATCCCGCATTGATTCTTACAACCTTACAACATTTTCAATTTGTTGCAGCGCGCTTATTTATTCAAAATTGTCATACGATTGCGCATGAACATGATTGGTTTAATCATGAAAAAAATCTACAGTTTGTTTTACAGCGAAAATATCAGCCGCACGATGATCATCGCGTTGTCATTAGCCCATCAATTTTGTATTTAGATGAGTGGTTGATCTTAATGCGACAGGTTTTGGGTGCAGAGGATCAGGCCATAAAAAAAGTCTATCTACCCTTGAGCCGTATTATGCAGGCGTATCTGCAGCATTTATTACGTTGTACGCAGCATTTACCACAGGCTTTGATGGATTTTATTCGTCCAGAAACCCAAGAAAATCGCCAGTTTTTAAATGTTTTACGACAACATAAAATTCAACTGCAGGATTTTCGAAATTTATTTTATTTAAAACATGCCAATTTAAGAGTATCTGTATTTGATGCCTATGTGCGTGACTATGTCAGTGCGACTTATTCTACAGGTCATACAGTGCCTAAAAATATTACGTGGAATGGGGTCTTTCATCAGGCAGTGCATTGGCATGCTAAGCAACAAAAGCAAGAAGTGTTAACTCAATTAAAGCGTAAATTTGAGACAACAGTCTGGCAGCCATTTACAACAGAAGACGAAATCTATTTTCAAGAGTGGGTCTTTGAAGAATTAAAAACCATCGATCGAATTATTGATGAATCTATTCACTTTAAACATTGTTTGGCATCAAGTTATAGCGCCAGTATTATGGTAGGGGCGTATGTGGCTTTTCATATGTACCATCCCATTTTGCATGTATCGATGACTTTGGGCTGTCATGTGCAAAACCACATTTTGGTTTTTGATCAACTCGAGTATTCAAATAATACCCAAGCAGAAATAGAAAAAGTAAATATCGCCAAAGAATTTTTAAATAGGTTCAATAGCTTAAAGTAAGATTGGCGAAATACGGATTTAGTAAACTGTGTTGTGCGCTTAACTTTTGAGTCAAAAATCGTTAGGCTATAGCCGTTCTTTTACGGTATAGGTCTTATGAAACAGGAAACTGCACTCAAGCTGCTCAAAGCAGGCGAAAATGTGTTTTTAACAGGTTCGGCTGGTGCAGGTAAAACTTATACTTTAAATCAGTACATCAATTATCTAAAAGCGCGCAAAGTGCCGGTGGCAATTACGGCTTCTACAGGGATTGCTGCAACCCATATGAATGGCATGACAATTCATACATGGGCAGGGATTGGGATTAAAGATGCGATTTCCGAAGATGAGTTAAAGCGCTTAAAAGAACGTAAATATTTAAAAGAGCATTTGGAAAATGCCCAAGTTTTAATCATCGATGAAATTTCGATGTTGCATGCCAAGCAATTAAACTTGGTGAATAAAGTTTTAAAATTTTTTAAAGACAGTGAAGATGCTTTTGGGGGGATTCAAGTCATTGTTGCAGGTGACTTCTTCCAGTTACCCCCTGTGGGACGCAAAGGTGAATTAAACCGTGACAAGTTTTGCTTTATGTCTGAGGCATGGGTAGAAGCGAAGTTTCGCGTGTGTTATTTGACCGAACAACATCGTCAGGGTAATGACTATCTCAATGATATTCTAAATGCGATTCGTGCTCAGCAAATTACGGGCGATCATTTGCATGCTTTAAGGCAGACAAGTTCACAAAATATAGGTGAAACCTTTACGCGCTTGTATACCCATAATATGGATGTAGATAGTATTAACTATAAACATCTAAATGAAATTGAACAGGAATCTCGCCAGTTTGATGCTCAATGCGATGGTAATGACAAACTGATTGAAACCTTAAAATCTTCAGTGCGTGCGCCGGAAACTTTGACCTTAAAGAAAAATGCCAAAGTGATGTTTGTAAAAAACAACTTTGACGTGGGCTATATCAATGGCAGCCTCGGTGAAGTGATAGGTTTTGAAGAAGATGATGAATATGGCATCTTGCCTAAAGTAAAACTCACTGATGGCACGACCTTGGTGGTAGAACCTGAAACATGGTCTGTCGATAATGATGATGGTAAAACCATTGCCAGTTTCCAACAAATTCCACTGCGTTTGGCTTGGGCGATCACCATTCACAAATCTCAAGGGATGACCCTGGCAGCGGCTGAAATTAACTTGACGCATACTTTTGAGAAAGGTCAGGGTTATGTGGCATTGTCGCGTTTAAAAACATTAGATGGTTTGCGTTTACTTGGTTTTAATGAACAAGCCTTAGAACTCGACAGTTTGGCCATTAAAGCTGATCGACGCTTTCAGGAACTCTCTGATGAAGCGGAAACCAATTTTGCAGAGGCTGATTTAACCGTACAACATAAAGCCTTTATTCGTCATTGTGGTGGAACGCTGAATGAAGTGGAAATCGAGCGCAATGAAAAGAAAATAGCCAAAACTGGTGCAAAACAAAGCTTTGCCACAGCGACTTTAGATCAAACTCGGGAGTTGTTTGAGGAAGGTTATGAAATTCAGGATATTGCTGTGGAGCGTGGTTTAACACCAGCTACGATTATTAACCATTTGGCTCGTCTGCAAAAAGAGCAAGGTTTAGATATCTCGGTGGCACATCCGGGAGAAGACGTGGTTGAGCAGGTGCGTAAAATCTATAAACGTTTGGCGAAACGACAAGACCCAGCACATTATAATGATGACGGCACGGTTAAGTTGCGTCCAATTGTGGAGTTAACCAGTCCACGCATGGGATATGACCAAGTTCGTTTGGCTTTATTATTTGTGGAATAATGGATATATGGTGCATACGAAAAATACTGATGAATAAAGTGTGGTTAATATCGTTCAATAGATTTAACAGTAGACTGTCTAAAGGATTCGTATTTTTCCTAAGCGATGGTTTACACTGTAGCAAGTTAATTTGCTAACGATTTGAATTATGACTTTTAGTGCATGGTATTCACTGCGTAAATTTGTCTATAACAATTTACATAATGATGATTATGAAACTAAATTTAGTCATTTTCTCAACTATGCTTTGATATTGCTGATTTTAGGTAATGCTGCTGCGGTTTTACTCGAATCGGTCAATGATATTTATTTGTCTTATCAAGTTTACTTTGATTTTTTTGAAAATTTTTCAATCATTGTATTTAGTGTTGAATACGTATTGAGGCTTTGGTCGATTGCAGATAAAGACCCATTTTACTCCGCTTGGCGTAATCGTTTGAATTGGGTAAAAAGTGGTGGCGCAATTATTGATTTATTGGCAATTTTACCTGCATATCTAAATTTCTTTGTCCATTTTGATTTGCGTTTTTTACGTATTTTACGATTACTGCGTTTATTAAAATTAACTCGATATTTTGTGTCGTTGCAAATTTTGTTACGTGTCATTGAACGTGAAAAAGGTTCATTTCAAGCTGTTGTTTTTATTTTATTTATTATGATTATTATGGCCGCAGCTGGGGTGTATTTAGTTGAGAGTAAAGCACAGCCAGAGGTCTTTAGTTCTATTCCTGCGTCCATGTGGTGGGCTGTTGTTACTTTAACGACGGTCGGTTATGGCGATGTAACACCGATAACCCCTGTTGGGCGGATATTAGGTGCAATGATTACGATATTAGGGGTTGGCTTGGCAGCATTGCCAGCAGGTATTTTAGCCAATGGTTTGGCACATGAATTGGAGCAACGCAAACAACAATTAGAACTCAGTTTTCGTGAGTTGATTCAAAATCGTGAAATTGATTTTGTACTTGAGCCTGAAAAAATCGAAGAAATCCGAAAAACAGTGGGTTTAACCCGTGAGCAAACACAGGATATTATTTGGCAATTGTTACGTGAGCAAAAAGAGGAATCATTAAAGCAGGAGCGTGAGCAGTATGCATATTGCCCGCATTGTGGAAAAAAATTACCTGATTTGTAATGTGAAAAAAACACATTAGCTAAAGATGATTCAGTAAAACTTGATGAAGTATATTCATGTGAATAAAAAATAGTTAAATAAAATTTATGATGAATATGATTCATAAATATCATGATATGATAAATATAATTTAAAAATACTGATTTTCAGCTCATTCAGTATGTCGTTTGTGGAACTCATTATGTTGGAATTACGCCATCTCAAAACCTTATTGGCACTCAGAGAACACGGTTCTTTGGTCGCTGCATCTAATGATCTGTGTTTAACGCCTTCTGCACTTTCACACCAGTTGAAAGAGCTAGATCATTGGTATGGGGTAGAGGTGGTGAACCGACGCACACGTCCTGTGACCTTTTCGAATGTTGGGCAACGTTTACTACGCCTTGCTGATGATATTTTGCCGCAAGTTCAAATTGCGCAATCGGACATTACACGTATTGTGCATGGTCAAACCGGCCGAATTATTTTTTCTTCTGAATGTCATAGTTGTTTTGATTGGCTGATGCCGTTATTGAATGTCTACCGTCAGCAATACCCCGATGTAGATTTGGACTTTGCCTCTGGCTTTGAAGCCAATCCGCATGAACTATTACAAACAGGCGAGTTTGATCTTCTGATTACGGCAGACCCAATCAATTTAAAAGGTGTGGAATATTTCCCTATCTTTGAATATGAGTCTCGTTTGGTATTGTCCAATACACATCCATTGGTTCGTGCGACAAATGTGACTGTTCAAGAATTAGCAGAAGAAACGCTGATTACCTATCCGGTCGATAAACATCGTTTAGATATCATGGCGAAATTATTTTTACCGGCCAATATTCAGCCTAAACACGTCCGTACCACAGATTTGACCCAGATGCTGATTCAGTTGGTTGCAAGCGGTCGTGGCATTGCGGCATTACCAGATTGGGTGGTAAATGAATATGAACAAAAAGGTTGGGTGACCTCTCGACGTTTAGATTGTGTTTCACCTGAAGGTTTAAGACGAACTTTGTACGCCGGTTATCGTACCGAAGAGGCTGAAAAAAGCTATTTTGAAGGCTTCCTAAAACAGTTGGCCAAATTCTCACAAAAACGCAATCAATATTATTCCAACTAAGGAGGAGCTATGACTCAGAGTCTTTTTGTATACGGGACATGACGTCTAGGTCAGCCCAATGCTCACGTGATGGATCGCATTGGTGGCGAGTGGAAGAAAGGTGTGGTGTGGGGTGAATTAGAAGATAAAGGCTGGGGTGCGGCGATGGGCAGTCCGGGCATTCGTTTATCGAAGGCAGGTCAAGCCATTGAAGGCTATGTTTTTATCTCTGAAAACTTAGCAGCTCATTGGGCTGCTTTAGATGAATTTGAAGGTACTGAATATCAACGTGTTGCTGTCGATGTACAACTGGAAGGCGGAGAATGGATGCAGAGTGAAATTTATGCCTTGAAATAATATCGTGAGGGAGAGTCGTAAAATACGTGGGCCATCCATACATCATGACTTTCCCCAACCTTCGATATATGTATCGATGATTCTGCTTGCTCTGTTGTTTCCTTGAGTGCATTTTCTTTCGAAGACCAGTATTTGAAAGAGTTGTATCTAAAGTGCTTGAATGCACAGAAATCACTTTAAGATTGCTATACAAGTGGATGAATAATTTTTAGAATTGAGCTGTATCTCACATTGAACCCTGTTTGAACTCAATCATGCCGAATACTATAGAACCTTCACCAACTCAACTCATGTCTGTGATTCAAACGCAGACAGCTATTGCCAAACTGGGTTTAGATCTAAATGCAGTGATGACCGTGGTCGCAGAACAGGCGCAGCAGATTACACACGCTAAAGGTGCAGTTGTAGAGTTGGCTGAAGATGGTGATATGGTCTATCGTGCAGTGTCTGGCGGGGCGAGCCATTTACTGGGTTTAAGACTTCATATTGAAAACAGCTTATCAGGTCTATGTATTGCACAAAAACAAACACTGTATTGCCAAGATTCGGAAACAGATGCACGGGTAGATCGCGTGGCATGTCAACGTGTTGGATTGCGTTCGATGGCAGTAGTGCCATTGATTCATTGTGATGAAGGTGTCGGTGTTTTAAAGATTTACTCTGACCAAGTCGATGCCTTTCAGGAAGCCGACTTGCATATATTAAGTTTGATGTCTGAGTTGATCGCTGCGGCGATGTACCATGCGACACATTTCGGTACGACAGAGCTATATAAATTGGCGACGCAAGATAGCTTAACCGGCTTAGCTAATCGGGCTTTGTTTGTCGACTTTTTACGCCAAGGGATAGAAAAAGCACGTGCGCAGAAAAAAGTGTTGGGTATCTTGATGATTGATATGGATGGTCTGAAGCCGATTAATGATCAGTTTGGACATCGCATTGGGGATGCTGCACTGAAAGAAATCGCGCAGCGCATTTTGCGTGAAACGCGTCAAGATGACTTGGTTGCACGCTTGGGTGGTGATGAATTTGCTGTGATTTTAACCAATATTGCCAACTTAGAGCGTGCGCAAACGGCGATGAATCGAATCGCAGAAAGTTGCGGACTGCCATTTGCATTCGAGCAAATGAGCTTGAAAATTGGTGCCAGTATTGGCATGGCTTTATTTCCAGAGGATGCCGAATCCATCGATCAATTGGTCGAAATGGCTGATTTGAAAATGTACGCCAATAAGCGTGAACGGAAACAAGTAAATATTGAATAACTCACTGCTTAAATAATTCACTAATTGTTATGCAGGTGAATTCCTTCACTACCGCCAAATTATTGAAAGTATCAGAAAAAACATTTTTGATGGGAATACGTGTTGTCTCAAACAATTGCAGATGACATCACGGAATATCATTGTTTAATTTAAATCAAAGTGCGCTTAGCATGTGACGGTGCAAGATGATTAAATAATTGAAAAATCATCTAAGGTCATTTGTTTTTTGACTCAAAATAATATTTTGAATTGTTAAGCTGTGCACTATTGCATGGCGAAAAGAGCATGACAATTCAATGAAAGGGATGTCAAAAGATTTATTCATTATTGCGGCAGGTTTTATTGCTGCAATGCATATCGGGAAACTACCGCCCGCAATACCTGTATTACAACAGCAACTCGGCATTAGCTTTATTCAGTCTGGTTTATTGCTCTCACTAGTACAGGGTGCAGGAATGTGCTTTGCATTGTTGATTGGTAGTTATATCCAAAAAATTGGATTTAAACTGTGTATCTTATTGGGCTTAAGTCTATTGACGATAGCAAGTGCATGGGGGAGCTTTGCACAAAGCTTTGATGTCTTGTTGCTACTGCGTGTCATAGAAGGATTTGGCTTCTTATTGGTGACACTCACAGGGCCTGCATTTATCCGTCAGCTTGTACCGCTACAGCACATCAGCGCAAAGATGGGACTGTGGAGTGCTTATATGGGCGGAGGTATGGGCATAGCCTTATTGGTTGCGCCATTTCTAATTGCTCAATATGGTTGGAGTGTGGTTTGGCTCAGTTTCGCTATGATTACTGCAGCATTACTACTCTGTATCGCTATGTTTATTCCTCAGCCTAATGTGGCGCTGAATACAACACCTGTTATCGGTCTCATTCGGGATACCTTGAAACATCCTGCAGCATGGCTTTTGGCGCTCATTTTTGGGACATATGCAGGGCAATGGTTTGCATTGGTGGGTTTCTTACCGATGATTTATGCGCAAAATCAAATTTCAGCCGAATTGGCAGGTGCTTTAACAGCCAGTGTTGCCGTTGCGAATGCAGTGGGCACTTGGGGGTGTGGACTGCTATTACAGCGTGGTTTTCAAGCTAAAACTTTAGTCCAACTGGGTTTTGCTGTTTTGATCATTTGCTCCTTAGGTTTTTATCTCTCTAAAGATGCGTTACCGTTTTTACTGCAATATTTAACGGTGTTTAGTTTTTCGCTTTTTGGAGGCTTGGTTGCTGCGACGGTCTTTGCGCAATCACTGCATTTTGCACCTTATCCTGCGGCAATCAGTACGACGGTCGGCATGATTTTACAATGCTCTGCCATTTCACAATTTGTTCTGCCTCCCGTGATTGCCACCGTAGTTTCACAGACTGGAGCGTGGTTTTGGGCGGGGATCTTGATGTCAGCGTTGTCATTCGTTGGAATCATGCTTAGTCGACGTTTATTTCAAATGCAGCATGGCTCAAATTAACATTTTGTTAAACCGCTATGTCAGCAACGGCCTTATTGTTTAATCCCAATCAGTAGCGACAAGATGCCTGCTGCAATGAGTGGGCCGACAGGTACACCACGCAGCATCGCAACACCTGCGACTGTCCCAATCAGTAGTCCGGCAACCACATCTGGCTGATTGGACATCAGTTTGACACCACGTCCGCCTAGCCATGCGACAAAGACGCCAATGGCGATTGCGACGAGGGATTTCCAACTTAAAAAGGATTTTAAAATTGAATCGCCGGGTATTTTCCCGCTAGCGATCGGTGTGAGTACGCCAATGGTTAAAATAATAATGCCAATGTTTAAGCCATATTGTTGCAGATAGGGGAAAAATTCACTTAAAGGCGTGATGCGGAAAATAATCAAGACACCTGCTGCTATGGTGATCGCTGTATTGTGGCTAAAGATGCCACAAGCCAATAACACCAATAACACGATCAGATTTAAATCCAACTGAGACATAGGATATTCGTGAGAAACTTCAATAAATAATCAATAGTGTAGCGCAGAAACATTAAAAACTGGCGTTCAAGATTATTTCCGCTATTTTTCCTGCAAGTTGGCTCGTGGTTCAGTATAAAATAGCAATATATGGTGTTTATTAGGTTGTTCTATGTTTTTGGAAAAAATGCTGCAATCACAAGGTTTTGGTTCGCGTAAATATTGCCAACAGTTGATTAAAAATGGTGCGGTCGAAATACACGGTGAGATTGTAGATAATCCAAAGCAAAAGCTGGACTTGAATGATTTAACTTACAGTGTGCATGGACAGGACTATACCTATCGTGAGCATGTTTATATCGCGTTAAATAAACCTCAAGGTTATGAATGTTCGCATCAGGCAACCCATCATTTTAGTGTTTTTGAATTATTTGATGATGTGCTGTTAAATCGTGGTCTGCAATGCGTCGGGCGACTGGATCAAGACACCACTGGACTGTTGCTGCTCACGGATGATGGTCAATATCTACAAGCGCTTACACACCCTAAAAAGCATGTTGCCAAAGTGTATTCGATGCATACCGCAGATCCTGTGACACCTGAGCAAATACAACAATTAGAACAAGGCGTGGAGCTTCGAAACGAAAAAGGCATTTTCGCTGCAACCGATGTACAGCTATTGGCTTCACATCAATTGCAAATGACTGTCCATCAAGGGGTATATCATCAAGTGAAGCGGATGTTGGCGGCTGTCGGCAATAAAGTTGAAACATTACATCGTGCTCAAATAGGACAATTAAAGTTTGAAGATATTGCTGAGGGTGAATGGATCTATTTGAATGCAGCGCAAATTGAACAATCGAAATTTCGTGAAAATCTAAATTCACAGTAATAGGTACAGGGCTTTGATACGTCATCATTTGAAGGATGAATGTGCGGTATTAAAGCCCATAAATATGTCTGCTAATTATTTAAAGATGCGTTTCTAATATGCGTTGATGATGTTTTTAATGCCGAGCAAGGCATTAGCGAATAAAGTAATGATAAGTTTGAAATTCATCATCTTTAATGAAGCCCATCGATTCATAGAGCTGATGTGAGTGATAGTTATTTTTTTGAGTTTCGAGGCTGATTCGAAGCGCACCTTCATGTTGAGCAAAGAGAACCGCGGTATCGATCAATTGTTTGGCTGAACCCTGACGACGATATACAGGGCTGACATAGACATCATCTAAAATATAGTAGGTTGAACAAGCCACAGATGAAAAGCCCAAATACAGTAAGATAAACCCAGTAATCACATCATCTTTTAAGCAAATAAAAATTACGCTTTCATTATTTTCAAAACGTTGTCTTAGAAATTTATATGAGATATCAAGATTAGAAGAGGTGCCATAAAATTGGCGATATTCATCAAATAAAACAGCAAGTGGATGAAGGTCTGCTTCTGTTGCGCGTCGAACGATCATTTTTTTCTATACTCCATGCTATTTTTATCAGTCTTGCATGAAGCATATCGAATTTTCGAAATTGGTTGATTTATAAATTGTTTATAAATGCGACAGTGTTAAGTTTTGTCACCTTCACCCAAAATTGCATTGAGCTCTTCAAACAAGTCGAGATGATCATCATCTAATAATGGATCATTATTTAAAATTTCTAATTCCGCAGGGCTAATTTCAGTGGTTGAAATGGCTTGGGCTTCTTGTTGTTTTAATTTGCGTAACTTAATCAATTGTTCAATATTGATATTTTGGTTTTCAATAGAGAAGGGGATTGATTTGGTTAAAACAACTTGTTTAAAGAATAGACGTACAGCCTGTGCAGGTGTAATGCCTAATTGTTTAAACACGGCAAAGGCCTGTTTCTTTTCCTGTGAATCGAGGCGGATTTGGTAGACTTCAGTTTTTCTCATATTCTTAGAAAGCTTTAAAATACTTAACTTTTCGCATTTATTCTAATCAAAACTGTTTTAAATTCAAGAAAGTTTGGCAGTATTTTATCAATTTAATGTAATGACAATCGATTTACAGTGTCAATTCATAGGCAGAACTGAATTGAAAAGCCTGCTCTGTCACAGGATCGATAAACTCAAGATGTTTCGCAAGTAGTTGTAAAGGTTGGCTGAAATCGTCATCTGCCTTATGTTGTACTACTGGATAAAAGGGGTCATTTTGAATTGGAATGCCCAAAGCATTTAAATGTACACGAAGTTGGTGTTGCTTGCCGGTATGGGGATTTAATTCATACTTAGCGCGGTTTCCATGCTGCTGGATCAGCTGAATGAAGGTTTCGCTGTTAGGTTCACCATCTACTATTTGCATTGTATAAAAAGGTTGACCTTTTTCCATGCGATAGCGAGTTGTGATTGGGAAATTTAATTCATCTCGATAAGCTGCAATGGCATGATAGGTTTTTTGAACGTTTCGAGTGGCAAACATTTGTTGATACAGCCCACGGCTTTCGACACATTTGGAAAACAGCACCACACCTGCAGTTTCACGGTCTAAACGATGAATCGGCGTTAGCTGTTCAAGCTGCGTTTGTTTTTTGAGTCGAACCAATAAGGTTTCTTGTACATACTGACCGGTTGGACTCATGGTGAGAAAATGTGGTTTATCGACCACAATGAAATGATCATTTTCAAACAAAATCTGATGCTCAAAAGGAACATGGATTTCATGCGCTAAGAATCGATAATAATAAACATGACGATTGGCTTCAAAAGGACTGTCTATCGTTAAAACGTCACCATTTGCGGCATAGACCAATCCATCCTTAAATCGTTGTTGCCACTCTGCTGCTTGGATATGAGGAAATTGTTCACACAAATATGCATAGACGGTAGAGGCTTGCGTGTGTTGACCGTCAAGGAAGACTTTGCTGGCACTAACACCATTGATCATTGGGGGAGTAAATTCAAAACTGTGCATGAAGAAAGATCTAAAAACTGAGCAAATAAAGCAGAGAACACATCATGAAAAATGCTCAATCTGTAGTGTGAACATATCCATTTTAGCCAGTGCGATGCTATCATATTTAATTCTTATGTACATGTTGTGAGTAATATGCAGTATTCATTCAGTCTGGAACTTAATAGTGAAGTCGATACCCAAAACTTAGCTACCGTACTGGCGACGCATTTTACGACGGGTGTAGCGTATTTAATTGGTGACTTGGGTGCAGGAAAGACCACGTTAACACGTTATTTTTTACAACACTTGGGTCATCAAGGTGCGGTAAAAAGTCCAACCTATACATTAGTTGAACCTTACAATATTCAAGGACAAGATATTTTTCATTTTGATTTATATCGTCTGAATGACCCTTATGAGCTTGAACTTATGGGTATCCGTGATTATTTAGAAACACCGAACGCCCTATTTTTATTTGAATGGCCATCTAAAGGGGGCGACGAAATCCCCGAGGCTGATTTAATTATTAATATTGAAAAGTCTGCGGATGAAACCACCCGTACAGCGACTTTAAGCTCTTCTTCAGAAACTTTGCAAAACGCTTTGGAGCAAAAATTTAACCATGCTGAATGAAATCAGTGCCCGCCGCATTCGAACGCTTGATCCTGCCTTAGCCAACCAAATTGCCGCAGGGGAAGTGATTGAACGTCCTGCTTCTGTGGTCAAAGAATTACTGGAAAATGCCATTGATGCAGGGGCGACTGAGCTGATTGTTCGTATTGAACAAGGCGGCAGTACACTGATTGAAATAATAGACAATGGTCGGGGTATTCACCCTGAAGATCTACCTTTGGCGGTCATGCGCCATGCCACAAGTAAAATCCAAACTGCTGAAGATTTGCATGCCATTGTAAGTTTGGGCTTTCGTGGGGAAGCCTTGGCTTCGATCGCTGCGGTGTCTCGTTTGACATTGACCAGTAGCCAAAATGATGACGGTGTAGGCTATCAGGCCGAAGTAAATGGCACCGCATTTGATTCGCAAGAAATTCAGCCTGTGGCAGCGACGCAAGGCACCACCATCCGTGTGCAAGATTTATTTTTTAATGTGCCTGCACGGCGTAAGTTCCTCAAAAAACCGGGGACTGAGTTTGGACATATCGAAGAAATTGTCCGTCGTTTGGCACTGACCCATTTTGATATACGTTTTGTCCTTGAGCATAACAATAGTATTAAGCTGAACTTGCCTATTGCAGACAGTGGCGCGCTCCGTTTTCAGCGGGTACAACAATTATTAGGCCGTCAATTTACTGAAAATGCGTACTGGATAGATGCTGATAGCGTCAATATGCGTCTCAGTGGTTGGTTAGGCCATCCTTCAGATGCACGTGCGCAGGCCGATATGCAATATGTCTATGTGAATGGACGTATCGTAAAAGACAAGACCGTTTCACATGCACTTCGCATGGCTTATGACGGTATTTTGCATGGGCATCAACATGCCGCTTATTTGTTGTTTATGGAAGTTGATCCAGAAAATATCGATGTGAATGTGCATCCGACCAAGCATGAAATTCGGTTTCTAAATCAACGTGAAGTACATGAGTTTGTCCGCCATTTTGCCAAATCGACATTAGCGCAATTTCAAACCGCGACCGCCGAATTGTCATCTGCAATGAAACTTGATGGGCAGGCACACGAAAATATTATTCCGCAGCCGCGTCATCAGGAACAATTTTCATTACATCAACCTCAGCCAGTTGCAGAGCAAGGCACAAATTTTGTCAGTCCAGAGATCGCGGGCGGGCTTACTGATTTTAGTTCGCCGGCTGCTGTGCAATATGCTTCAAATCATGCGTCAACAGGGCAAGAAGGGTATACACAGCAAAATTCAAATGCATCGAACAATAGCGCCGGATATCAGTCAAATATAGGGGGTTCCAGACAGCTCAATAATGCATTGCAAAGTTATTTAGCGCCTTTACGTCAAACTGAGTCTACAAATGATCCTGATACTTCTTTGGCTGAACATATTCAGCAGAAAGTCGATGAGCATCCTTTGGGGATTGCCATTGCGCAATTGCATGGTATTTATATTTTGGCCCAAAACACCGAAGGTTTAATCATTGTTGATATGCATGCTGCGCATGAGCGCATCGTTTTACAACAAATGAAAACGGCTTGGGATAAACCTGAGTTTTGGACATCACAGCAATTGCTGATTCCTAAAGTCGTCAGTATCAGTCGGATGCAAGCGATGCGCGTCGATGAGCTCAAAGAACAATTGGCACACCTAGGTTTAGAAATAGATCAATATGGCGATGAGCAAGTTATTGTCCGAGGTGTTCCTGCCATTTTGCATAAAGCAGACTTTGATGCGTTGATCCCAGATTTATTAAATGATTTAGACCCAAGTGATCAGGTTGCAGGGTTACTACAAAAGCGCGATCAAATATTGGCAGGCATGGCCTGTCACGGCGCTGTACGCGCACACCGTATTTTAAGTCTATCTGAAATGAATGCATTACTGCGTCAGATGGAACAAACTGAATTTGCCAGCCAATGTAACCATGGACGTCCGACGTGGCGTGCGTTTCCATTGGCACAGCTAGATAAACTTTTTGCTCGGGGAGAGTAGTTTTACATGTCAAATCAATTGCCGGTCATCAACTTAATGGGACCAACTGCAAGCGGTAAAACCGCCTTGGCATGTGAGTTATACGAGCAAGGTGGATTCGAATTAATTTCAGTCGATTCTGCTTTGGTTTTTCAGGATATGGATATTGGTACGGCCAAGCCGAGTAAAGCTGAGTTGGAGAAATATCCACATCATTTGATTGATATTATCAGTCCGCTAGAAGTGTATTCGGCAGCGAACTTTGTGGAAGATGCCTGTGTGCTGATTGATGATATGCATGCACGAGGTAAAACACCGATATTAGTCGGTGGTACGATGTTGTATTACAAGGCTTTATTGGAAGGGTTGTCTTCAAATTTACCAAGTGCAGACTATGCTGTACGTGCTGAAATTGAAGCCAAAGCTGAGTCGCAAGGTTGGGATGCTGTATATGCAGAATTGTGCCATGTCGACCCATTGGCAGGTGAAAAATTTAAACCGAGTGATAAGCAACGAATTATCCGTGCGCTCGAAGTTTTTAAGTTAACCGGTAAACCCATTACGCAGTTACAAGCTGAGCAACCTAAAAACGTACCATACCGATACAATTTTCATAATTACGCATTATTGCCCGACCGATTAGAATTACATGAGCGTATAGCTCGACGTCTAAAAATAATGTGGGAAATTGGATTTTTAAATGAAGTGAAAGCTCTCATTGAAAAATACGATTTAGATGAAAATTTACCCTCTATGCGCTCAGTTGGATATCGTCAAGCTTTAGATTTTTTGAAAAATAGTGATCAAAGTAGCGAAAAACAGCGTGAAATGGAGGATAAGGCACTTTTTGCAACACGACAACTTGCAAAACGTCAATATACTTGGTTAAGATCTTTGCAAGAAACGCATAAATTTACTACATATTTAACTGCGCAGCAGGCTCAAGAAGACTTGCGAAAGTGCTACGGATAAAGCAAAATTTACAGACTACCTTTTTGATAATTTTTAATTGAAAAGTAAAGGTAGCTTTTGCGCTGATTTTTATTATTTTTTGGAGTTATAACATGTCTAAAGGTCAAACTTTACAAGATCCGTTCTTAAATTCTCTCCGTAAAGAACGTATTCCAGTGTCGATCTTCCTTGTAAACGGTATTAAATTGCAAGGTCATATTGAATCTTTCGACCAATACGTTGTTTTATTAAAAAATACTGTAAGCCAAATGGTTTACAAACACGCTATTTCAACTGTTGTTCCAGCACGTAACCCACGTCCTGCTGGTGCTCCTGCTGGTGCTCAAGGCGCTGCTGGCTTCGGTGGTCAACAAGGCGGCTTCGGCGGTGGTCAACAAGGCGGCTTTGGTGGTCAAGGTGGCTTCGGTGGTCAAGGTGGCTTCGGTGGTCAAGGTGGCTTCGGTGGTCAAAGTGGCTTTGGTGGTCAAGGTGGCTTCGGTGGTCAAGGTGGCTTCGGTGGTCAAGGTGGCTTCGGCGGTCAAAGTGGCTTCGGCGGTCAAAATGCTGGTTTTGATGGCGAAACTAAATTTGAAGATGCTCAAGACGACGAAAACAACAATCGTTAATTGAGTTAAAAAAACCTCCCAAATGGGAGGTTTTTTTTGCCTATAAAAAGAGTAGATGGTTTAAATACTGGTTTTTTAATAATTACTACAACTAATAATTACTACAACGCTGAATAATGATAAGAATCGACATAAAAAACCAGCCGAAGCTGGTTTTTTGTTTATTCACTTATTTCTTTTTACGATCTAGAGCAGGGTCTTTAATTTCAACATAGGCATTGTTGCGAATTTCACGTAACCAGCTGTCCAGTTCAGTGTCAAATTGACGCTCACCTAAAATCTGACGTGCCATACGTTCTTGTACTTCATGTGTCATGTCTTGTTGACGTGTATCGGTCACTTGCAGGATATGCCAACCAAACTGAGATTGGAAGGGTTTGCTGATTTCACCTTTCGCAGTTGATTTCATCATCGCTTCAAATTCTGGAACCATAACACCTGGGCTAACCCAACCTAAACTACCACCATTGGCAGCAGAACCTGTGTCATTCGAGAATGTTGAAGCCAAGACTGCAAAATCTTCACCTTTTTGCAGGCGGTTATACAAGCTGTCGATCATTTGTTTTGCGTTTTCAGGACTCACCACTTCAGATGGTTGAATCAAGATATGGCGAGTTTGGTATTGAGGAACAATGGCTTTTTGTTCGCCACCTTTACGGTCGACTAATTTTAAAACATGAACGCCATCACGTACTGAAATCAGTTCAGTGGTTTGACCGACTTGTAAAGGTGCTACACGTGCAGCAAGCTCATCTGGAATATCAGATAAGTTGCGGAAGCCCATATCTGCACCGTCAACTTTAATGTCTTTAGTGCTGTATTTGCTGGTAATTGCTTTAACATCGTTACTTGCTGCCAGTTCTTTACGAATGTCTTCCGCGATTTTAACGGCATTATCACTGCTAGCAACGCGTACATGTAAGACATGAACTTGATTACCTAGTGCTGCTTGACCTTGTGGTGAGCTTAAGAAGTTTTTCACATCTTGGTCACTGATTTGAATGCGAGAAGTGACTAACTGTTGGCGTAGGCGTTGTAACGCGATGTCTTCAGCGATACGTGCACGTAAACCAGCATAGGTATTTGGCGCAACAGCATCTAATTTTTGCTGAAATGCTTCTAAGCTTGGAGAACCTGCGTCTTTTGCAACTTTAAGTACGGCTTCATTGAGCGATTTTTCATCCGCTTTGACATTATATCGTTTCACTTGTTCAAGCTGTGCTTGGCGCGTAATTAGCTGTTCTAAAGCTTGTTGCTGCAAGTATTCGGTCGGTGGGACGGTTTGTTTTTTTGCTTGAAGTTGGTGAGTGATCTCGGCAATGCTTTGATCAAGATCACTACGAAGAATCACGCTATTGTCAACGACAGCTACAATTTCATCTTTAGGTTGCGCAGCAGCAAATACAGATACAGAAGTCGATAGGCAAAGTGCCAAAGCTGACGCTTTAAAAATTTGTTTTAACTGTTTTGTCTTCATTAACGTTCTGTCCAAGATTGATTAATATTGTTAAAACCCAACACTCGGTTTTCAAGCAAAGAGGTTAATTTATTGTTGAAGCCACCTAAACCTTTTAGGGTGAACTCCGCCATAATGGCACGTTTTGGTTTAACATCTGAAGATGTTACATCATCTAAATCGTTATAGTACGAACGACCATACACTGAAACACCCCAGCAGCATGACTCGTAGTTCACACCAAGTAAATATTCACGCGCAATACTGTTGTCGAGGTCATATTGTGCATGACCGATAATACGCCAGTTATTGTGAATAGGTTGAATAAACGATGCTACTGCTTGGTCATAGCTGTCTTGGCGGTTCGGAATGTCTTTACGATAGAAATAACCGACATTGTATAAATTGCCTTTATTTCCTGTGTAATACATTTGAATATCGCGCTGAGCATTATCACCATTCGCCATCCATGCAGAATTGGCATTGACACTGATGCTGTCAGATAGCTGGCTAGAAATGCTCACGACAGGGCCAGTATGGCGTTCGGTATCAAATTTATCAGAGACGTTGTTTAGCGTGACGCGACGGTCTTCAAAATAGAAGCTTTGACCAACACTGGCTTTTAAACGCTCAAGACCTACATCATCAAATAAACTATAGCTTAAACCTAGAGATGCGAAGTTGTTGTCTTCTAAACGGTCATTACCGTAGAAGCGACGCGGGCTAAATAATTGGTCATAGTTAATTGACGCTGTGGTTGAGTCAAAGTTCGGGTTAGTGTCTTGGTTTTTGTATGGAGAATACGCATAGAAGAAGCGAGGCGTTAAGGTTTGTAGATAACGACCTTCGCGCTCCATCACAAGACCCGCATCTAAAGTGAATTGCGGTACAACGACCGATTTACTTTCATTTGATGAACTAATGTTTTGTGCATTAACGGTGTCTTGATCGTAAATGGTGTTGACGTTACGAATCGTTGCTTCAGGAATCACAAATGACCATGGGGTACGATAGTTATAACGTACACTAAAGTCGTTATAAATACGCGCGCCGCTTGGCTCATACATTGGCGAATCGACAGTGCTGCTTGGAATATCGTTGCTACGTAAGTTCTTTTTGAAGTAAGCCGTATCATTGTTAAATTCGTACTGTAAGCCGAGCGGATTACCAGTCTTGTAGTTCAGTAGGAATTGTGGCAAGCGCGCATATGGACGGTCTTCATCACTGACAGTTTTATCCAGTGTTTGGAAGTCTTCCACTTTAAGCTGTGCTTTTAGGCCAGGGATACCATTTTTATAATTGAGTTCCCATGCACGGCGTAAGTTCAGGTCAGTTTTTGAGTTTGGATTATTATTGAGATCTGAGAAATAGTCTTTATCAGATGCATAATTGTATTCTAAATTTGTCGTGAATTGATCGTTAATTTTCCAGTTATGTAGGAAATGTAAGTCTTTACGATCCTGATCATCATACTTTTGGTCGGATGGTAAATAACCCCCCCACACCATCCCTGAACCAAAGTTTTTGGTCAAATAACGGAATTCACCTTCCATCATTGCGCCACGGTCTGCAATATAACGTGGTGTTACTGTAGCATCATAGTTTGGCGCAAGGTTTAGGTAAACTGGTACTGCAAGTTCAATACCGCCATCATTGGTAAAACCAAAGCTTGGGGTCAAAATACCTGTGGTACGGCGGTCATCAATCGGGAAGTTGAAGTAGGGTACAGCCATCACAGGAACATCTTTTACATAAAGTGTTGTCCCCTTGGTTTCGCCACGACCGGTTTCTTGATTCAGCTTAATTTTGTCTGCTTGAATTTTCCACGTTGGTTTTTCATCGGGTGGACAAGTGGTATAAACAGCGTTTTCTAATTCGAGTGTTTCGGTTGAAGTACGTGAAATTTTCTCAGCGCGACCGTGTGCATGCTGCTGTTCAGCAATAAAGAAACTGTTATTTAAATCACCCTGTTGGGTTTTTAAATTGTAATCAATCGAATCACTTTGAGAAATCAGCCCAGACTGTGCCATTTGTACGCGGCCAGAAGCATTGGCGTAGGTTTGGGTTTTATCAATTTTGATTTGATCGGCACGAATTTGACGACCTTCTTGGTCAATCAGAACATTACCTTCAAGAATGGAGTCGCCATTCGGGTCAAAATGACCATAGTCTGCGGTAATGGTAGAGGTTGCATCTTCAGGTGCGACTGCTTTCGTTGTTGGAGCAACTGGGGTAATCCAGGTGCCTGTACAAAACGCAGAACTTAATTGATTGGTGTTGCGAATCTGTGCTTCAGGTGCAGATTTATCGACATAATATTGTTCGAAGAACTGCTGCCCCGGATAAGCTTCTGAAATGCTTTGTTTGAGTTGTTCTGTATCGTCATCCGTGGACGGGTTTGAAACAGGTGCTGCATAGCTTGGTAACGAGCTACCACATAGAAGGGTTAAGATCGCAGTCGCTAAAGGATTAAATTTAAACTGATGCTTCATTTGTCTCATTAACCAGGTATGCTTAATCGCAATTAATTATTGTCGCATCATAGAGAAAAAGTTGATAAGTAGCTACACTTAGCACTTTAAAAACTCAGCCTGTATTAGAATTTATCGCAAATGAATACACAACGTGAACAATTGATACAAACATGGATTTCATCTGTACTCGATTCAGATCAATTTGAAATTAACTTCTTAGCAGGCGATGCAAGCTTCCGTCGTTATGCACGAATCAAATTGAATAATAAAACATTTATGCTCATGGATGCACCACCAGAAAAAGAAGATTGTGGTCCTTTTGTGTCGATTGATGAATTTTTTGATGCACATGGCGTGCGTGTACCACATATCGTGGCCAAAGACCTTGATCAAGGCTTCTTATTGTTAGAGGATTTTGGTGATGTTTTATTGTCCACGTTGTTGAATGATCAAACCGTAGACGCACATTATGCTCAAAGTTTTAAACAGTTGATTCAATTGCAGTCAATTGATGGAACTGCTCATTTTCCTGCATATGCCTATGAAAAGCTGATTTCTGAAATGGAGCTGTTAACCGATTGGTTATTGCCATCTCTACAAGTGCAGCCTACTGAAGAAGAATCGGCACTGATTAAACGTACCTTTGCTATCTTAGCCAATGCTGCATTGGCTCAGCCTCAAGTGATTGTGCATCGTGATTTTCATAGCCGTAATTTGATGGTACTTGATGGTGAGCAAGATCAGGGTGTGATTGACTTCCAGGATGCTGTGATTGGTGCAGATACTTATGATTTGATTTCTATTACACGTGATGCCTATGTGCAGTGGAATGCAGATCGCGTTTATGCATGGTTTAAAACGTTCTATGATTTGCTACCTGCATCGGCTAAAGAAGGTCGTAACTTTGAGCAATTCAAACAAGACGCTGACCTGATGGCGATTCAACGTCATATCAAAATTTTAGGTATTTTTGTGCGCTTATTTGAGCGTGATGGTAAATCGGGTTATCTCAAAGATTTGCCGCGTGTGATGTGGTATTTACTTGAAGAAAGTAAACCGTATGCAGAATTACAACCTTTTATGCAATTTATTCAGGCTAAAGTATTGCCGAAATTTGAAGCCAAATACGGCACTTATGAGGTTGTTGCATAATGAAAGCCATGATTTTAGCGGCGGGTCTCGGAAATCGGATGCGCCCTTTAACATTGTATAAGCCAAAGCCTTTGCTTGAAGTGGGTGGAAAACCACTGATTGTTTGGCATATAGAAAAGTTAAAAAAAATAGGTGTCACTGAAATCATCATCAATTCTGCATGGCTTGCAGATATCCTGATTGGTACTTTGGGTGATGGTTCGCAGTTTGGTGTAGATATTCGTTGGACACGTGAAGCGGAAGGTCTGGAAACAGCCGGTGGCATTATTAATGCTTTACCTTTGCTTGGGACAGAACCGTTTATTTTAGTCAATGGTGACGTTTGGACGACCTACGATTTTTCAGCTTTGCTCAATATTGAGCTAAAAGATGACTTGGCACACTTGGTCTATGTGACTAACCCAACGCAACATCCAAAGGGTGATTTTATCTTGGATGCTGGGCGTAGTTATACCTTTGAGCAAGAACATGCAGGCGAGGCACTCACCTATAGCGGAATCGCAGTTATACATCCAAACATGTTTAATGGATTGGAAGCTGGCAAGCGTCCGCTCGCACCTTTATTGAAACAAGCTATGTTGGATGGAAAAATTTCTGCAGAGAAAATGCAAACTGCGTGGGTTGATGTTGGCACACCTGAGCGTTTAAGTGATCTAGATCTACAGATTCGCCAAGGCATGTACGATTAAGTGCATATTCGCTAAGCGTTAGCTACTGTTCCACGGCTTAGAAATCGGTATACTTCAGTTAATTTTTATTGAGATGTCTTCTTTATGCATCCTTTTTTTCAAGACTTAAAGCAAGGTAGTCAAAAGCTTGGCTTAGATTTGAGTGAAGAAGCATTAAATCTATTGCTGAAATACCAAGATGCCCTAGTGCTGTGGAACAAAGCGTATAACTTGACTGCTATTCGTGATCCTAAAGAAATGTTGGTTAAGCATTTATTGGATAGCTTAAGTATCCTAAATGATTTGCCTGCAGGTCGTTTATTGGATATCGGTACGGGTGGTGGCATGCCGGGCATGATCATTGCACTGTGTCAGCCTGAACGTGAATGTGTGCTTTTAGATGCCAACGGTAAAAAAATTCGATTCTTAAAACAATTTATTGCTGACTTAAAACTAAAAAATGTCATTGCGGTACAAACACGTGTCGAAAATGAAGACAGCATTAATGAACTGGGTCAGTTTGATGTGATTACCAGTCGTGCTTTTGCATCGTTAACCGATTTTGTGGATGCGTCTAAACCGTATATGCATGAGCAAAGTATTATTGCGTCGATGAAAGGCTTAATTCCTGAAGAAGAAGTTGAAACACTGAAAAGTGATTTCAAGATTGATATCGTTGCATTAAACGTTCCACGACTTGATGAGCAACGTCATTTAATTTTTCTTAAACGTATTTAAAATTTTCAAAGGACTGGGGTTACCATGGCTCAAATTATTGCGATTGCAAACCAAAAGGGTGGCGTAGGTAAAACCACAACGGCTGTGAACTTGGCTGCATCTTTAGCCATATTAAAAAAACGAGTTTTACTTGTGGACATGGATTCACAAGGCAATGCCACGATGGGTTCGGGCATTCAAAAAAATGATTTGCTGTATTCAGTCACAGATGTCTTACTCGGCGAAGTGCCGATTGAAACCGCCATATATAAAGCGGAAGTGGGCTATAAAGTTTTAGGTGCAAACCGTGACTTGGCCGGTGTTGAACTGGCGATTGCGGATCAAGACGGTCGTGAGTTTATTTTGCGTGAAGCGTTGGCAAGTGTTGAAAAAGACTTCGACTATATTATTGTCGATTGTGCGCCAAGTTTAAGTTTGATCACTGTCAATGCACTTGCAGCGGTACGTGCGGTGCTGATTCCAATGCAGTGTGAATATTATGCATTGGAAGGTTTGGCTGACTTAACCCAAACCATTGACCGTATTCAGCAAGCTTTAAACCCAGATCTAGAGATCGTGGGTGTGCTTCGTACCATGTACGATGCGCGTAATGCCTTAACACGTGATGTGTCTGCTGAGCTTGAACAATACTTCGGTCAGAAACTTTATGACACGGTCATTCCGCGAAATATTCGTTTGGCTGAAGCGCCTGCGCACGGTTTACCAGTAATTTATTTTGAAAAAAGCTCGAAGGGTGCAGTTGCTTATTTGAACTTGGCAGCTGAGATGTTAAAAAAAACCAAAGTAAAAAAAGGAACTAAAGCATGACCGTAAAAAAACGCGGACTGGCTAAAGGTCGTGGTCTGGATGCCTTACTCGGCTCAATCCAAAAAGAAAAACTACAGCTCGAAGCAAAAGCTTTAGATCATGGACAGTTAAAACAAATTGATGTGCATTTATTGAAACGCGGCGAGTATCAACCGCGTCGTTTCATTAAAGAACAAGATTTACAAGAACTTGCTGCATCGATTGAAAAGCATGGTGTCATGCAACCAATCGTGATTCGTCCTGTCGAAGATGAAAAGCATCCCTACGAAATTATTGCCGGTGAGCGTCGTTGGCGTGCGGCACAGCTTGCAGGCTTAACTGAAGTTCCTGCCATTGTTCGTGACTTGAGTGACCAAGTGGCAATTGCATTGGCATTGATTGAAAACATTCAACGTCAAGATTTGAACCCAATCGATCAAGCCATGGCTTTACAACGCTTCCATGACGAGTTTGGTTTAAGTCATCAAGAGATTGCCGATACGGTAGGTAAAGCACGTACCACAATTAGTAACTTGCTACGCCTCTTATCTTTAGCGGATCAAGTCAAAGACTTTATGCAGCAAGGTTTGCTCGATATGGGGCATGCACGTGCGATCTTGACGTTAAAAGCCAAAGATCAGCTTAAAGTTGCTGAAATGGTGATTGAAAAAAGTATGTCTGTACGTCAAACCGAACAATTTGTTCGTGATTTGAATGCACCAAAACAACAAAAAGCTAAACCAATTGTTTCATCAGACATTCAACAACTAACACAACGTCTCTCTGATCGTTTCAGTGCAGACGTGAAAATTGATCATAATAAACAAGGGAAAGGCAAGCTGGTGATTAGCTACCATACTCTTGAAGAGCTAGATGGCATTTTAAATATTTGTCTAGCTGAATAATTTTTAAATTCGATTTATTGGGGAAAATCAAATGTGGGAATTAGTCAAAGCGGGCGGGTGGTTAATGATCCCGCTCGTCATTTGTTCGATCTTTACGGTAGCCATTACCATTGAGCGCTTTATTCGTTTAAAGAAATCAATTGTGTTACCAAAAGACCTGATGATGAATGTAAACACATCGGTGAAAGATGTCGTGCAGCAGCTAAAGCAAAGTCCAACTTTACAGCAAAGTACATTGGGTCGAGTCTTGGATGCAGGTTATGTCAGTAAAGATCAAAACGAGCAATATGCACGTGCGCAAATGGAAGTCACAGCGTCACAAGAAATTGGTTATTTAGAAAAAAATATCAACTTTTTGGGAACGTTAAGTGCTGTTGCACCGTTACTAGGTTTGTTGGGTACGGTGATCGGTATCATTGAAGCATTCTTAATGATTGATATTGGTACCAATAGTGATCCAGTGTTGATGATGCCTGGTATTTCTAAAGCCTTGATTACCACTGCTGCCGGTATGTTAATTGCTGTGCCTGCATTATTTGCGCATCGTTATTTCCAACGTTTGGTTCAGGAATATGTGGCTGAGTTAGAACAGCAGTCGACATTATTTCATGCCGCTTTGTTTTATAAAAAAACACCTGAAGTAGAAAGTCAGGACATTCAGAAAGCCAGCTGAGTGGAGACTGCGCATGAAATTTAAACGTCGTCAGGTTGAAGATATTCATATCAACCTCACACCGATGATTGACTGTTTGATGTTTATTTTGGTGTTCTTGTTGCTCTCGACTACCTTTAATCAGATGAGTCGAATGAACCTCACTTTGCCAGATGCACAAGGTGTTCCACCTAAAAACTATGATCAAAAAATTGAAGTTGTGGTGGATTCATCAGGCCATTATTCTGTCAATGGTCAGTCATTGGCCAGTAAAGAAGTTTCTGATTTGAATACTGCAATTAAACAGACAGCCAATGATCGTCGTGATTTAATGTTTGTGATTGCCGCAGATGCAAAAGCAACACATCAAGATGTGATTCGGGTGATGGATGTTGCAGGTCAACTTGGATTTGTGAATGTCAACATCAGTACTAAAGTTCCAACTCGAGGTTATTAGTGAAGCACGATTTTAAGGTCTATTTACGCCTATTAAGTTATTTAAAACCTTTTTGGGGAATCGGCCTGCTGGTTTTGCTTGGTTTCGGTATTAATGCTGCGACAGAAGTTTCTGTCGCAAAATTATTGGAACGCATTATTGAAGCCATTCAAAACAAAGATCAAAGCTTTACAACCTTATTTCCACTCTTGGTGGTTTTATTGATGTTCTTCCGTGGACTCGGTTTGTTCATGGGGGGATACTTTACCGCAGTGATTTCTCGAAACTTAATCTTTAATATTCGTCAGCAAGTGTTCGCAAAACTCATGCGTTTGCCTTCGCAATATTATTTAGATAATTCGAGCGGTCATATCACTGCAAAAATTATGTATAACGTTGAACAGTTGACGGCAGCATCATCTGAGTCACTGAAAACGATTGTACAACAGGGTCTGATTACCATCGCATTATTGGGTTATTTGCTGTATACCAACTGGCGTTTAACTCTATGTATTTTAATTTTTGGCCCAATTATTGGGCTGATCATTCGTAAAGCGTCGAAACGCATGCGTAAATTATCCATGCAAGTACAAAGTACCATGGGTGACGTTAACCATGTGGTGCAAGAGACAGTACAAGGCAACTTGGTAGTGAAGGGCTTTGCAGGGCAAGATTATGAACAAAAACGTTTTTATGAAAGCTCAATGGAGAACTTACGCCGCGGCTTAAAAATGGTTGTGGTGCAGCAACTCAATAGCCCAATTGTTCAGCTGATTATGTCGATCGCGCTCAGTATCGTGATGTATATCGCGCTACGCCCAGAGATTCTACAAGATACAACAGCAGGTGAGTTTGTAGCGTATATCACTGCCGCAGGTATGCTGAGTAAGCCGATTAAAACCTTAACGGATGTCAATGAAAAACTACAACGAGGCATGGCAGCAGCTTATTCAGTTTTTGAATTGCTTGATATGCCTGAAGAAGTAAATAACGGCACGCTGAAGCCTGCTTTGAAAGGTGATGTCGAATTTAAAAATGTTAATTTGATCTATGCCGATGGTCACCATGCGATTCATGACTTCAATTTAAAAGTGAATGCAGGGCAAACTGTTGCATTGGTTGGGCGTTCAGGTGCAGGTAAAACCTCACTGGTCAATCTGTTGGTGCGTTACCAAGAGGTATCCTCAGGCCAATTGTTGCTTGATCAGCATGATATTCACGACATAGAGCTCAATAGCTTGCGTACTCAGATTTCGATGGTCAATCAGCAAGTGGTTTTGTTTAACCGTACTGTGCGTGAAAATATTGCTTATGGACAGCTCGAGCATGCAACAGATGAACATGTCATTGCTGCTGCTAAAGCTGCATTTGCACATGATTTTATTATGGATTTACCGCAAGGTTATGACACGCCGTTGGGTGCCCAAGGTTTAAATCTGTCTGGTGGTCAACGTCAACGGATTGCGATTGCGCGTGCGATTTTGAAAAATGCACCGATTTTAATTTTAGATGAAGCGACCAGTGCGCTCGATAACGAATCTGAATTTTTCATTCAGCAAGCATTTGACGCTGCGATGCAAGATCGTACCACGATCGTGATTGCGCATCGTTTATCGACCATTGAAAATGCAGACTGTATTGTGGTGATGGATAAAGGGCGTATTATTGAACAAGGTTCACATGCGGAACTGATGGCACAACGTGGTGCATATTACCAACTTCATCAGCGTAATTTTGAGGAAAATTAAGTCATGTCTTTTGCACAATTGATTCAGGATGCTTGGAATGAACAGGCAAAGTGGCTTGTTGTGTTTAGACCTTTGTCATGGCTTTATCGTGGCGGCTTTTTACTCAATAAAAAACTCTATCAATCAGGTATTAAGCAAAGTTATAAAGCGCCTATTCCAGTCATGGTCATTGGAAACATCACAGTGGGTGGAAGTGGTAAAACCCCATTGCTCATTCACTTGGTCAGTTATTTAAATAGCTTAAAGCTGCGTGTTGGTGTGATCAGTCGTGGCTATGGTGGTCAAGGACCATTTCCGGCCTATGTGGATTTAGATTCGACGGCTGAAATCGTGGGTGATGAACCGAGCTTAATCGTTCAATCTACTGGCGTGCCGATGGCAGTCGGTCCAAATCGCCAGCAAAGTATTGAGTTACTGCTATCTAAGCATGAATTGGATTTGATCATCTGCGATGATGGGTTGCAGCATTGGGCGCTTCAACGTCAGTTGGAGTGGATCGTACTGGATAATAACCGTGGTTTAGGCAATGAAAAATTATTACCCGAAGGTTATTTGCGTGAACCGAAAAAGCGCCTTGCCACTGGAACGGTCATTGAGCATTCAGCAGATCCAAGTTCTCCACTGAATATGCACTTAGAAGCGGCGCAGCCTTATTTGCTCAATAAAGATCTTGTGACGACATTTGATGCAAGTAAAGATTTTTATGCTGTGGTGGGTATCGGCTTTCCGCAACGCTTTTATAAAACCTTAGAAAATATGGGGATTCATCAATTTCAATGTCATGAATTCCCAGATCATTATGAATATGAACTGAGTGATTTGCAGTTTGAAGATGCGAATCCCATCATTACCACTGAAAAAGATGCAGTGAAAATTTTAGCGATCCTCAAAAATAATCCAGATTTTAAAAGAGAAATATGGGTTGTTCCTGTAGATGCAGTGTTATCACCTGCGTGTTATGAAACTTTGCATGCGCAGTTGAAACAACTGGGTCTGAAACTTCCCGAAGGCATTTAATTTATGAAACATATTGTTATTCCTGCACGTTTTTCAAGTTCACGTTTACCAGGTAAGCCATTGCTTGAAATTCACGGCCGTCCGATGATTTTACGTGTGGTCGATCAAGCCAAAAAAGTTGCAGGATTCGATGACCTTTGTGTCGCTACAGATGATGAGCGTATTGCAGCAGTGTGTCGTGCAGAAGGGGTTGATGTGGTACTGACCTCTGCAGAGCATCCATCAGGGACAGATCGTTTAAGTGAAGTTGCATGCATCAAAGGTTGGGCGAGTGATGACATTATTGTCAATGTGCAAGGTGATGAACCTTTGCTTCCCGCTCAATTGGTAAAACAAGTTGCACAATTACTTGTTGATCAACCGACATGTTCGATGTCGACGCTCTGTGAGCCGATTCATAGTCTAGAAGAATTTCAACGTGACAGCATTGTCAAAGTGGTAATGTCAAAGCACAATCAAGCGCTGTATTTCAGCCGTGCGACTATTCCGTATGACCGCGATGGTGCGAAGCAAGCTGAACCAACCTTGCATGATCAGGCTTATCGTCATTTAGGCCTATATGCATACCGCGTAAAACTCCTACAAGAATATGTCACTTGGGATATGGGTGTGCTGGAAAAATTAGAAAGCCTTGAACAATTACGCGTTTTGGAAAATGGTCACCGTATTGCCATTGCTGTGGCAGAAGCGAACCTTCCACCGGGCGTAGATACTCAAGCTGACCTTGATCGTTTGAACCAAATGGATGTTTCGAACTTCGAATAAGGTTAAACAATTTATGCAAAATGAAATTGTGGCGCAAGTGTACCCTTGGCAGAAAAATACATGGAATACATTAACCAGCCGTTTTCCACAATTGGGACATGGCGTGCTTTTGTATGGCAAAAAAGGCTGTGGTAAAGAGGCATTTGCAAAACAATTTCTTGCATGGGTGCTGTGTCAAAAACGTGATGAGCGAACTGAGCCGTGTGGTGAGTGCGGGAGTTGCCAGTGGTTAAAGTCAGATACACATCCAAATTTTGTCCATATCAGTACAGATGAAGACAATAAAAAGCAAAACGCCAAAATTAAAATCGAGAAAATTCGTGATTTATTGCCTTTTGTACAGCAAACCGTAGACGGTTGGCGAGTTGTGTTGATTGAGCCTGCTGAAGCATTAAACATTGCATCATCAAATGCATTGCTGAAAACATTGGAAGAGCCGGGCGAGCGGATTGTGATTATGTTATTGGCAGAGCATTATTTGAAATTGCCGGCAACCATTCGCAGTCGAATGCAGCACTATGCATTGGATCGTATTGAACCCGAACAATCACAGCAATATTTACAGCAGCATTTGCCTGATAGTGGTAAAACCCAACGCAAAGTTCTCATGAACTTAGCCAGTCAAATGCCATTACAAGCAATTTCATTGGCAAGTAGTGAATGGCTAAATATGCGCCAAGAGTTTCTACAAGATTGGCAAAAACTTGTGACACAAAAAAACATGCCGATGGCAATTGCGACCAAGTGGAATAAAGCACTGAGTTTTAGTGATTTTAGTCAAATGTTTGAATACTTGTTGTCCGATATAATTTGTGTCAAGCTAAATCAATCCATAAAAAATATAGATTTGGATTTTGGAGTGTTGGCAGAGCAATATTCGCTCGAAACACTCTTTGGGATTTATACAGAATTACAGCAGTCTAAGCGGTTCATCGAGCAGAACGTACAGGGGAATCTGGTCGTAGATGAGCTTTGCATCAAACTGATGAATGTTTAATTAAGGGGAAACATCATGCAACCACGTATGGGCGGGATCGTTCACGCTAATATTCCAGATGTGGAAACACTTTTTGCGAGCTACATGCCTTATGTCGTTGGTGGCGGTTTATTTGTACCATCAAAGCAAGCTGTGAAAATGGGTGATGAGGTTTTCTTATTGGCGACTTTGCCTGAACAAAGTATAAAAATTCCTTTGACAGGAAAAGTAATTTGGATTTCGCAAAAGCAAAATGGTATTAAACCACAAGGCTTTGGGATTCAATTAAGCGGCGAAAAAGGCGTTTATTTTAAAACAGAAGCAGAACGTTTACTTGCAGGGCTTAAATCTGAGGGGCGTAGAAGTTACACTATGTAGTTACAACAGTGAAGACTTGTAGGTACATATTGTGTTTGTAGATACCCATTGCCATTTAACCATGCTCGATTTAAGCCCTTATGAGGGTAATTTAGATCTTGCATTGGATCAGGCTCGTCAAGCCGGGGTCTCAAAATTTATGAGTATCTCGGTTGATCTAGATGACCATATCGAACTTTCAAAAATTGCTTCACGTCATGCCGATGTGGGTTATTCCGTTGGGGTACACCCATGTGAAGATCCTGCAACGATGGATCGGGCAACAGAAGAATATCTCATTGAATTAGCACAACCTGAAAAGGTTTGGGCGATTGGTGAAACAGGGCTGGATTATTTTCATAGTACAGACTTTATTGCAGAGCAAAAAGAATGCTTTGCCCGTCATATTCACGCATCGCAAGCCGTAAAAAAACCGGTGGTTGTACATACCCGTTCTGCAAAGCATGATACGGTGGATATTATCCGTGCAGAGAAATCTACTCACGGTATTTTGCATTGTTTTACTGAAGATTGGGAAACGGCAAAAGCTGTCTTAGATTGTGGATATTACGTGTCATTTTCAGGCATTGTTTCTTTTAAAAATGCACAAGATTTGCGTGATGTGGCCAAGCAAGTACCATTGGATCGAGTGCTGATTGAAACTGATAGTCCATACCTTGCACCGATGCCCTATAGAGGAAAGTCTAATGAACCAAAATACGTTCCCTATGTAGCCAAAGCCTTAAGTGATGTATATGATAAGTCAATTGAAGAGATGGCTTTCATTACAATGCAAAACTTTGAAAATCTCCTCAATCTTAAGTAAATAATTTGAATTGATATAAGAGTAAGAGAGTATAGGGTGAAGATGGATCGTCAAGCTCAGTTTAGAGCAAGAGAAGCATTAATTTTCCAAGTGGCAGAGCAACTGCTATTGGAAAATGGCGAAGCAGGGATGACACTAGATGCGCTAGCGGCAGAACTCGACTTGGCAAAAGGGACGTTATATAAACATTTCCAAAGTAAAGATGAACTATATATGTTGCTCATTATTCGTAATGAACGCATGTTATTGGAAATGATTAAAGACACCGACAAAGCTTTTCCTGAACACCTTGCTTTCTTTATGTTGCATCACTTACATCACCCAGAACGTACAGTGTTGTTTCACCAAATTGAAGAGCGTTTATCGACAACGGGTGTGGGTATTCAGCACTTGTTTAGTGAACTATATCAAGTGCGCAAACAACACCTACGATTGATCATTCGTATGACTGAGCGTTACTTGGAGTCGATTCAAAGTAGCATGCCAGTACGTGATTATCTTGCTTCGATTTGGTCACTTACACATGGTGCTGCAGCAATTTTGAACTCTAGTTTTTATCAGCGTTATTTGGGTTCAAGAGACACCTTGCGGGTTGCTTATATTGATCAAGCCTTGGCCTTACCAAAACAAGTGCATGCGGTTGCTCAATTCGCTTAAAGGCTGCTTATGAAAATAGCATCACCATCATCGGTTCGTGGCTTCACCCTCGTAGAATTGATGGTGGTGATTGTGATTATGGGCATCATGGCCTCATTGGTGCTTTTGAATATCGGTGGAACAGATCAACGCAAAGCCATGCAAGCACGCGAAGTGTTTGTGATGGATCTGAAACGAATTTTACGCGATGCAAATGATCAAGCTTTGATATTGGCCTTACAGCAAAACGCTGGAACGGATGTCAACACGCAAAGCTATGCGGTACAAGAATATTTACCAGAACAAAAACGTGTAGAAAATAGTATTTTAAATCAGAATAATAAATGGCAAAACTATAAAGATTTTGAAACCCGAGTATTACCTGAAAATGTCTCTTTTACGATTAAGCCTTTAGATCAGCAGTATGCAAATGCCAATAATGATGATTTGTTAAATACCAATGCACCCAAGTTGATTTGGTTGGGCAATGGTGAGGTAAAGCCTGTGCGTATACAGTTTTATTTTGAAGAACGTCCCATTGGTAATGAAATCGAAATCGATCATTTAGGGAAAGTTAATGCGGGCTAAAGGGTTTACGCTACTTGAAGTCATGGTGGCATTGGCGATTTTTGCGACTGCGGCAATGGCTTTGTCTAATGTTGCGATGCAATATACACAGTCGACAGCACACGCAATTTTAAGAAATAAAGCACAATTTGTCGCGTTGAATGAAATCGCTAAGATGGAAATCAATCGTGAATGGATGACGGGTACTGCATCTAAACAAGTCACTGAACAAGGCGAACAATGGCAAATTGACAAAAAAGCCCAAGCCACCATTAGTCCAAATGTACAACGGATTGATATCCAAGTGAGTTTGATGAATGCTGAAACAGGCGATGTTGAAGCAGGGATTAGCAGTTTGGTGTTCTTTAACTATAAGGCTCCGTTGGATGAAAATAATAACTAGAAAAAAACGTACATCTCAAGATATGCCTGTGCTTGTACAGCAAGGAATGAAGAATCAAGCAGGATTTACCTTAGTTGAGCTTTTGGTTGCGATTGCTATTTTCGCAGTGCTGTCTGCTTTGGGTTGGAAGGTTTTTGATTATGTCTCGAAAGTGAAGGAACGAAACGCAACCCATGAGGCAAGGCTTAGTCAGTTGCAAGATGCCCATCAGCAAATTCTCAGAGACACAGTACAAGCTGTGCCCTTAACTGCCAATATTAATGGAGATATTCAACCAGCGTTAGTATTGCAAAATGGCCGATTTAATTTCAGTAAGACAGGTGTCACTGATCCATTAAATCAGGGCATTGCACCTGACGAGCGAGTGGAATATCAATACAAAGCTGATGAAAAAAAATTGTATCGGCTAAAATTTAAAAATCTCAACCAAACGGGGCATGATCAGCCAGATTCGAGTGTGTTACTAGATAATGTAGAGCAATTTAAAATCACGGTACTCAATCCAAATGAGTTAGAGAATTGGCCAGATGCTGCCGCTGATTTGAATAATGAAAAAACCATTCAACTGTTACCGCGGGGTATCAGGATGCAGCTCACAGTGGATGGGACAAACTACGAATGGTTATTCAGTTTGTTAAATACTGATTTTTTATTGGATAAAAATAAGAATGGTTAGCGGTCAGGTAGTAGAGTCATTTGAAGTTCGGAGTTGCTTATGAAACAGCAACGTGGCATCGCTTTGTTAACTATCCTGATGATGGTAGCTTTGGCAACCATAGTTGCAGCAGGCATCGCAAAACAACAAGCCAATACTTCTGAAAATACCGCTTATGTGATGCGCCAAAATCAATCGTTGTTATATGCGAAAAGTGCCGAAGCATTTTTTGCTGAACTTTTGGTGAATGATGCCGAAAATGCAGGGCAGGTGGATCACCTCCAAGAAAATTGGGCTCAGCCTATGCCCGCCTTTCCAGTGGAAGGTGGAACCGTTGCAGGTGTGCTGCAAGACGAATCTGGAAAATTTAACCTCAATAGTTTGGTTTCAGAAGAGGGTGTGGTAAATGACAAAGCAAAATTATGGTTTGAGAAAATATTGCAGCGTGTTGGTTTACCCGCAGAATTAAGTCAAGCCGTGATTGACTGGCAAGATGAAGATGATGAGACCTCTGGCCCAATGGGAGCAGAGCTGGCGTATTATCGTGGTTTAAATAATGCGGCACTACCGCCAAATGCAAAATTCCATAGTGTGGAAGAGCTGAAATCAGTCCGTGGTTTTGACGGTGCTCAATATAAACTAATTGCGCCTTATGTGAGTAGCTTACCTTCGCATGAAACAACGGTAAACATTAATACCGCTCCTGCATTTTTGTTAGCGACTATGGATGATCGTTTAGATGTCAATGCAGTTGAGCAAGCTTTGCAACAAAAAGCTGCCAAATTTGAACATTTCGAAAATATCAATGATTTATGGGCAATGGAGCCATTTGCACAGGTGAGCACAGAAAATAGGGAAGTTTTAAATTCACAATTGGGTGTGCAGTCGAACTATTTTAAAGCGCAAATTGAAATTATTTTAAATGAAAGAAAGCGTCAATTTACCAGTGAGTTAGTGCGAAAAGATAAAGATGTATATGTGGCTTTTCGCAGTATGGCACCATTTTAGGTCTTAAAGGTCGCTAAATTTTCATGATGCCTTTTCCCAATTGTGCTGAATAGCAAAATTAATGCCTCTTGTTAGACTTTTGCATTATAATCTCTAAGAACCCATAGATTATTTGATTGCATTACGACACATGTTAATTCGTAAGTTATTTAAGTTTGAAAACGCGCATATCGTGCGTAATTGCACGTCAGACCGTTGCAAACGTTCCATTCATGGACACAGTTATAAAGTCGAATTATTACTCAAAGCGTCGAAACTTGACCATGGACAAATGGTTTACGATTTCGGTTTGCTCAAAGGGGTAATTAAAGACTTATTTGACAGTTTTGATCACGCGATTTGTTTTTGGCAACATGATGATGCTGAGTACATTCGTGCCTGCAAACAGTTCAGTGCACGTTGGGTTGAACTACCCGTATCGCCTTCAGCAGAACAGTTTTCACGAATCTTCTTTTACTTAGCACAACAAGTTCTAAAATCAACAGAAACTCAAAATGGTGAGGGTGATGTTGAAGTGTATTCTGTGATCGTACATGAGACGGACACAGGCTATGCGCAAAGCTTTTTAGAAGATATCGACAACGCACAAATGGGGCTGTTGCAGTTAGATCAAATCGTCTTTTCCGAACAGGTTCAGTCGGAATGGAACGATCCCCAGATGTATGAAAAATTAAAACAGGGTCAAAAATTTTTAAACCCTGCAGTTGATTTACAAGTTAAAATTTAAGTAAATATTTGGTTTTATTAGGATTAGTTAACAGTGATGTCTTTAACAGAAGAGCAACAAGCAAAACTCGCTAAAGTGCAGCTTGATGCTAGCTGGAAATATGGCCTAAGTGAGTTTTTGCTTAGCCCTCGCATGGATGAGTTAAAAGACTTTCTGCTACAACAAATGAAACAGGATAAAGTGATTTATCCACCGAATCCGCTAATTTTTAATGCCTTAAACACGACGCCTATGGCAAATGTAAAGGTGGTGATTTTAGGCCAAGACCCGTATCATGGGCCAAATCAGGCACATGGCTTGAGTTTTTCGGTACAAAAGGGGGTTGCATTACCACCTTCTTTACGTAATATTTTCCATGAGTTAAATACCGACCTTGGGGTACCTGTGTCAAAACATGGGGACTTAACACGCTGGGCAGAACAAGGTGTTTTGCTTTTAAATGCGGTACTGACTGTTGAGGCTGGGCAACCAACTTCACATCAAAAACGTGGCTGGGAAGATTTTACAGACCATGTGATTGATGTTTTAAATGAACAACGTGAGCATATTGTCTTTATTTTATGGGGGGCATATGCACAGCGTAAGGGACAACGCATTGACCAAAATAAGCACTTGGTGCTAAAAGCCGCGCATCCATCACCTTTGGCTGCAAACCGCGGTGGTTTTTTTGGTTGTAAGGTGTTCTCAAAAAGTAATAATTATCTTAAACAAAATGGCATTGAGCCAATAGACTGGCAGCTGGACGCATGACTTATTCTCCCGTTTCAAAAAATTATCACCCAGATCTGATTGTTGAAGAAGCGAAAAAGGGCTGGCGCATTGTTCGCCTGAATCGCCCAAAATCGCTTCATGCATTAGATGAATCTATCTGTACAGCGTTGCTTGAAGTCTTTCAGGACTTTCAACACGATGATGCAGTAAAAGCGATTTGGTTAGATTCCACTACGCCGAAAGCATTTTGTGCAGGTGGCGATGTACGCAAATTGCGACAATTGGTGGTCAATGATGAAGTTGAAACGGCGAATAAATTCTTTGAACAAGAATATGCCCTAGATTTGCTGCTGCATAACTATGCAAAGCCGATTTTGGTTTGGGGCGAAGGTTATGTCATGGGAGGTGGTTTAGGTCTATTTATGGCTGCACCTTTCCGTTTGGTGACACCTTATTCACGTTTAGCAATGCCTGAGATTAATATCGGTTTGTATCCAGATGTTGGTGCGACGCGTTTCCTCGCTGACCGTGGTGCCATTGGATTGTTTACTGGGTTAACCGGCTCGATTATGACCGCAGCTGGTGCTTATGGTATCGGCTGGGCAACGCATATTTGTGATGCTCAGCGTGATAATGTACTTGAAACTGTCATTAATATTGATTGGGATCATTATCCAGCGGGCGATTTTCGTGCCATTGATGACACTTTAAATAGTATGCATCGTCCTGTGGGGCCGGGGCCATTACAAAACTCGTTAGATGTGATTCAAAGTGTGTGCCGTGGGCATAATTTTGAACATGACTATGAATCAATTATTGGTTTAAGTGATGCGCGCAGTGATTGGTTACGCCAAGCCAGTGAAAATCTACAAAAAGGTTCACCTGCAACCGCCGCATTAACATGGTTGTTGTGGCAGTGGGGCAAGCAAGTGCATTCTTGGAATGAAGTGTTTGAACTGGAAACCCAAATTTCGGATTGGAAAATTCGTCATGCGGACTTTGTGGAAGGTGTGCGCGCCCGCCTAGTCGATAAAGACCTGTCTCCAGAATGGAAAAAAGGTACAGATCTTTCCCTCAAAGGAATTCTGGCTGATGAGCCTCCTGTAACCAATATTGACAGTTGGAATGCGCTGTTAAGACAGTATGGTGTAATTTAATTAATTGATGTCTGAACCAAACTTATATAGTGATGAACACTGGATGCAGCTGGCTTTCGAGCAGGCTGCACAAGCTGCAGAATTGCAAGAAATTCCTGTAGGCGCAGTCATTGTGAGTCAAAATCAAGTCATAGGTGCAGGGTTTAATGCGCCGATTTCTCTGAAAGATCCCACCGCACATGCGGAAGTACAAGCTTTGCGTCAAGCTTGTTTAAATATCGATAATTACCGTTTACCTGATGATGCAACTTTATATGTGACCTTGGAGCCTTGCACAATGTGTGTGGGTGCTTTGGTCCATTCAAGAATTAAACGCGTGGTATTTGCGACGACTGAGCCTAAAGCAGGTTCTTTAGTGAGTTCGCGTCAATTGTTAAATTCAGGCTACTATAACCATATCTTTGAGTTTGAGCATGGTTGCCTGCAAGCGCAATGCTCCCAACAATTAAGTGATTTTTTTAAAATGCGTCGTGAACAAAAACGACTGATGAAGTTACAGGAAAAAGCCACTTTGACTGAACTTCATTTAAAAAATCAAGTAAACTCTACTGACAATTAATATTGTCAAATAAAATAGGGTACACCATGAAATCCATTCAAGTAAAAAAAGAATTTAATGCACCGGTCGAGCAAGTTTTTGACTTACTTTCAAAACATTCGACCTATAACGTGGCTTTTGCACCGATTCAAGTGGTGCGCGTCAAAGATTCTGCAGATCCTGAACGTCCTGATGGTGTGGGTTCTGTACGTCGTATGGGCTTTGGGCCAGTGAAGCCGTTACAAGAGCAAATTACCTTGCTTGAGCCAAACCAACGCATTGAATATAAGATTATTAAAAACCCACTGGTGAAACATCATTTGGGTGTGATTCAATTCGAAGCGATTGATGCTGCGCGTACTTTAGTCACTTATACGATTGAATTACAGGCGCGTGCGCCATTCGTTAGTCAATTAATCCTTGCGCAACTGAAGTCAGCGATTAAAATTGGTTTTTCAAAACTTGCAAAAACCGTATAAACAAAAGTGGAAGAGCAATGACAGTTCAAATCATTACAATTGATGGCCCAAGTGGCTCAGGTAAAGGAACATTGGCAGCAAAAATTGCGGCACATTATCAGTTCCACTTACTCGACTCAGGTGCGTTATATCGTCTGTTGGGATTGTCATTGCATAAGCAAGACTTAATTGATGCATTAGACTCAAAGCTCGATGAATGCGTAAAAATTGCAACAAATTTAGACATACAATTTGTGACAAATGAAGCAGGTGTTTCGGTGCTTTTAGATGGTGAAGATGTCTCAAAAGTTATCCGTACTGAGAGAGTCGGAGAGTTTGCCTCAAAAGTTGCTGCAATTCCTACACTTAGAACTGCGCTTTTAGAACGTCAGCATGCCTTTGCCCAAGCACCTGGTTTGGTTGCAGATGGCCGTGATATGGCAACTACGATTTTTCCCAATGCTCAAGCCAAGATTTATTTAACGGCTTCTGCTCAGTCCCGTGCAGAGCGCCGTGTAAATCAGTTGCAGGCTATGGGCGTGGATGTTAAAATAAACGACATTTTAGCTAATATCGAAGCGCGTGATAAGCGAGATATGGAACGCACAGTCGCTCCACTCAAGCCTGCGCCAGATGCCTATTTTATTGATAGTTCAACTTTGAGTATTGATGAAGTATTCACGCTGATGACGAATTACATCGATCAGCAATTAGCAAACTAAAGAATTTTCAGCAGAAGCATAGCTTGATCAGTCTTATACGGACTATGTAGACGCTTAATTAAACCGGCCTTGTCTGATCCAAGACCGCTGACTTTACTAGGTATATCATGACCGAATCTTTTGCAGCCCTCTTTGAAGAAAGCGAATTAAACCTCAACGTTGAAAAGGGTGCTGTCATCCAAGGCGTTGTAGTAAACATCGATTCTGACTGGGTAACAGTTGACACTGGCCTTAAATCAGAAGGTATTGTTGACCGCGCTGAATTCTTAAATGAACAACGTGAACTTGAAGTTCAAGTTGGCGACACTGTTGACGTAGTTGTTGAAGCTCTTGACAACGGTATGGGTCAAACAGTTTTATCACGTGAAAAAGCTAAACGTGCTGAAACTTGGACTAAACTTGAAAAAATCTTTGAAGACGGCGAAATCGTTACTGGTGTTATCTCTGGTAAGGTTAAAGGCGGTTTCACTGTTGACATCGGTCCAGTTCGTGCGTTCCTTCCAGGTTCTTTAGTTGATACTCGTCCTATTCGTGATACTACTCACTTAGAAGGTAAAGAGTTAGAATTTAAAGTAATCAAACTTGATGCTAAACGTAACAACGTTGTTGTATCTCGTCGTGCTGTTATGGAAGCTGAATCTTCAGCTGACCGTGAAGCTCTTCTTGCTCAGCTTGAAGAAGGTCAAACAGTTACTGGTACTATCAAAAATCTTACTGACTACGGCGCGTTCGTTGACCTTGGCGGTATTGATGGTCTTCTTCACATCACTGACATGGCTTGGAAACGTATCAAGCACCCTTCAGAAGTTGTTGAAGTTGGTCAAGAAGTTACTGTTAAAGTACTTAAATTCGACCGCGAACGTAACCGCGTATCTTTAGGCCTTAAACAATTAGGCGAAGATCCATGGTTAGCGATCATGAACCGTTACCCTAAAGGTTCTATCGTTAAAGCTCGTGTAACTAACTTAACTGACTACGGTTGCTTCGCTGAAATCGCTGAAGGCGTTGAAGGCTTAGTACACGTTTCAGAAATGGACCACACTAACAAAAACATCCACCCATCTAAAGTTGTTCAGATCGGTGACGAAGTTGACGTTATGGTTCTTGAAGTTGATGAAGAGCGTCGTCGTATTTCTCTTGGTATCAAACAAACTCGTGCTAACCCATGGGAAGAGTTTGCTAAAGAACACGACAAAGGTGAAAAAGTTTCAGGTACGATCAAGTCAATCACTGACTTCGGTATCTTCATCGGTTTACCAGGCGGTATCGATGGTCTAGTTCACTTGTCTGACATTTCTTGGAACGAACAAGGCGAAGAAGCTATCCGTCGTTACAAGAAAGGTGACACAGTTGAAGCGGTTATCCTTTCAGTAGACGCTGAAGGCAACCGTATCAGCCTTGGCATCAAACAAATGAACAGCGATCCGTTCAACGATTTCTTAGCTGCTAACGAACGCGGTGCGCTTGTTAAAGGTACTGTAACTGCAGTTGACGCTAAAGGCGCTACTGTTAAGTTAGCTGACGAAGTTGAAGCGACTCTTAAAGCATCTGAAATCAACCGCGACCGCGTTGAAGATGCAACTAAGTTCCTTGAAGTTGGTCAAGAAGTTGAAGCTAAAATCATCAACGTAGACCGTAAATCACGTTCTATCAACTTGTCTATCAAAGCGAAAGACGAAGCTGAAGAAAAAGAAGCAGTAGCTAACTTGAACAAGACAGCTACAGCAACTTCAGACAATGGTCCTAAGACTATTGGTGATTTGATCAAAGCTCAAATGAACCACTAAGTAAGTGTTTGAATTGTATTGTTAATGTAAATTAATTAATATATTTTACACAATTACTGTAACGGTAGCGTAGTAAGTGATTATTACGCTACCGTTTTGTATTTAAACAGGTTATTATCAGGAAACTGATCCTAGGTAGCTTGATAATTAAAGAGGTCGCAGATGACTACTGAAGCACTTAATAAGTCTGACTTAATAGAGCGTATTTCTCTTAAAAACCCACACTTAGCTGAACCCTTAGTGGAAGAGGCCGTTAAGATAATGATCGATCAAATGATCGAAGCTTTGTCTACAGACAACCGAATTGAAATCCGTGGTTTTGGTAGTTTTGCATTACATCACCGTGAACCACGTGTGGGTCGTAACCCAAAAACAGGTAAATCAGTTGAAGTGGCAGCAAAAGCTGTACCACACTTTAAACCTGGTAAAGCATTACGTGATGCGGTAAACGAATCTGCAAACTAATTCAAAACATTGTTAGGGGTGTTTATGCGTTACGTATTGGTCGTAATTCTACTGGTCCTATTTGGATACTCATTGGCTTTGGTTCTGCAAAACGGAACTGAACTTTCAGTCGATTTGTTGTTTACACAAGTGCCTGCAATGCGTTTAGGGCTTTTATTGCTATTAACCTTGTCATTAGGTTTGGTGTTAGGTCTTTTATTGGCAGTGCAAGTATTTCGAGTATTTCAAAATAACTGGGAAATTAAACGTCTACGTAAAGATATTGACCGCCTACGTAAAGAGCAAATTCAAACTGCTCAACTGGCTGCTGCTGAAGCGGCTGCACATACGCGTCATGAAAAGACAGTTTTAGATATTGATGCAAATGAGCGTCCTTCTAACCCGTTATAATTGGGTTTTTGAAGTAAATGAACTACTTTTATGAGTAGATTTAAATTTTATATTTAACACTCTGGTGGATCATCGGAGTGTTTTTTTATGGGCTGAAAAAATAATACGCTTATCTCAAATAAAATAATGAGATAGCTCAATTCAAATTAATCATTTCAAATAACATGAGTTTTATGACTTTCTGATCAAGTTGAATACATCTATAATGCACTAATTTTGTCAAAATGAAGGGTAAGTCTCTTGAGTATCATCGTTGCACTAGATGCTAAAAGCCAATATGACGCACTTACAATTGCAGAGCAGTTAGATCCTGCATTATGTCGAGTTAAGGTTGGTAAAGAGTTATTTACCCATGAGGGTCCAAGTGTCGTTAAGGCCTTGCATGATAAAGGTTTTGAAGTATTTCTAGATCTAAAATTCCATGATATTCCAAACACCACAGCGCAAGCAGTTTGTGCAGCTGCGGATATGGGTGTGTGGATGGTCAACGTTCATGCATCAGGTGGTCGTAAAATGATGGAAACCTGTGTAGAGCGCCTAAAAGCAGGCAATTACAATACTCAGCTGATTGCTGTTACTGTTTTGACCTCGATGGGTCGTGAAGATCTTGCTGATTTAGGTTTAGATGTTGAACCCTTTGAACATGTGAAACGTCTTGCGACTTTAACGAAAGAAAGTGGTTTAGATGGTGTAGTGTGTTCGGCGCAAGAAGCGAAAATGTTACGTGAAACTTTGGGTGCAGAGTTTGCTTTAGTGACACCGGGTATCCGTCCTGCGGGTTCTGCTGCTGATGATCAAAAACGAATTGTGACACCTAAACAAGCCATGCTTGATGGTTCTACACATTTGGTGATTGGCCGTCCAATTACTAAATCGGAGAATATGCGTCAGACTTTAAAAGATATTTTGGCGACACTTTAATATTTACCCTCTCTCTAACTCTCTCCCAAAGGGAGAGAGAAAGTCCTCTCCCTTTGGGAGAGGATTTAGGTGAGGGGGTTAGATAGCCGCCAATATACTTACCAATATAGGTGCAAGTACAGAAAGGATAAAGCCGCTGACCATGGCATGTGGAATAAAATCATTCCCACAGGCTTGTTTGACCATGGGTAGGGTGACATCCATAGCTGTTGCACCCGCAGATGAAATTGCAGAGCGTGGGTAGCGCCAGCCAATAATATACATAAATACAATCGCAAAAATTTCTCTGAATAAATCATTCATCAGCGCGATACTGCCTAGATGCGCATTCTTTAATTCAGTCACGACGATGCCTGTCATCGAATAGAAACCGTAGCCTTGTGACAACATAATCAAATCTTTCAAACTGATTTGTGGCAATAGATAGGCAGCAGCAAAAGCGCCCAAAAGTGAACCGACGATACAGCCGAGTGGAACAAGTAGAATTTTCCAATTTAACCAAGAACGATCGAGCGGTGAGTAGGCGAGATCAAGCCCAATCAGAAACATGAAGACTAAAAGTAGATCCCAAGTACTCATATGTGGCTGAAGACTAAAATGTGCTGCAATTTCGGCAAAAGCATAACCTAAACCTAATGCAATAAAAGCATAGCTAATATTGATGAGTGAGCTTGTCACTAACTGCATGGACACTTTGCCATGACTAGGTTTGTAGCCTAAAAGCTTAAACAAAATATAGCAGCAAATAAAAGCACCCATTGAGGTCAATAGTGCAATAAGTACTGATGAAGAGAGGATTTGCAGAGGTGCTGGAATAGTGTGTAATGTTTCAGAAAATTCGATCGCAATCGCAAATAACAAAATATAAGTAAAGTACGGCAGGAGTTTAAAGGCGATTTTTTCAAGCCAAGTGGGTAGGCGACGTGCAAGAATAAAACCAAGCCCTAAACAGGCTAAGAGCTGGAAAATCAACCAGAAAGATTGCATACAAAAATAGGCAGATAATGAATACCTGCCTATTATGACCTGTTATTGCTTAAGCTGCATGACTAGATTTTGTTTTACTGAGGAGTCGAAAATCGGCTGGATTTATTTTTCGAGTAGCCAGCCAATATTTCCATGTATAAGTTGGCCACAGTGCAAAATTTTTACCGCCATTTTGTTGATACCAGCTCACGCAGCCTGATTGCCATACCGTGCCATCAAGCATGTCTTGTACATGCGTGTTAAATTGATCTTGCACCTGATCTTTGACAGCGATGGCTTGAACATTAGATTTTGAAACCAATTGCATCATTTGTAAGATGTAATCGACTTGTGCCTCAATCATAAAGACCACTGAATTATGGGCAAGTACTGTATTGGGGCCTAATAATTGGAATAGATTTGGAAAGCCTTTGGTGCAAATGCCATAAAAACTTTCTGCGCCAGCTTGCCAAACTTGTTTGAGTTCTTGAGCATTTTCACCAATACATTTAAATGATTTTAAATAAATTCTTGGATCGGTAATAAAGCCTGTGCCATAGATCAGACAATCGATTTCACGGGATTTTCCATCTTTGGTAATAATGGCATTTTCAGTGATTTCTTGTATTGCATCACTGACCAATTCCACATTAGGTCTATTAAAGGTTGGAAAGTATTTATTAGAAATTAAAATGCGTTTACAACCCATGATGTAGTTTGGCGTTAGTTTCTTGGCAAGTTCAGCATCTTTGACTTGGTATTTAATATACAGTTCTGCCAGTTTTTGCGCATACTTCATGGTGGTCGGCTTAACAATTGGCACGACACGTGATTCGTTGGTCCAATACAGGCGAGCACGGTGAATTTTTCGAAACCAATCATATTTTTTAAATAATGATTTTTCTAAACCATGATAACTACGCTCATCTCGTGGAATGACCCAAGCCGCGGTACGCTGAAAAACATACAGTTGCTGTGTTTGTGGTGCGATTTCTGGAATGTATTGGATGGCACTGCCGCCTGTACCAATCGATGCGACTTTTTTACCTTCTAATGGATATTGATGATCCCATTGCGAAGAATGAAACACTTTACCCTTAAATTTTTCAATGCCCGGAATGTGTGGAATTTGCGGGACATGTAGCGGGCCAGATGCAAAAATCACGTATTGAGCGGTAATTTTAACACCATCTTTGAGTTCTAAATGCCAGTCGCAGGTTGATTCATTGTATCGACTTGAAAGCACTTCACTATTAAAGCGACAGAATTGTTTTAAATTATATTCACGGGTGACGTGTTGGATATAATCAAATATTTCAGGTGCTTCGGCATAACGTTTTGACCAATCTGTTTTGGGTGCAAAAGAAAGCGAATACATATGTGATTGCACATCGCAGGCAGCGCCAGGGTAGCGGTTCTCACGCCAAGTTCCACCAAAATCATTGGCTTTTTCGAGAATCAGGAAATCTTGATTGCCTTGTTGGAAAAGCCGTATTGCCATAGCAATACCACCAAAACCACCGCCGATGATAGCGATTTGCGTATGAATTTCCGAATTGGCTTTAGAGGTTTGCATTGTTTTTGTTTGCGCTTCCTGCATCATTTTTTTAATTCCAAGCGAGATTACAGGCTAAGCATACTTGAGTTCATGATCAGAACAATATGATTGAGGTGACAGAAAAATTGATCGAAACGGCAATGTTCATAATTGCAAATTTGTAGTAAAAAAGAAGAAATTTAATGTCATTTTACGATTTATGAAACGATCCATTCTAAGCCTGATGTATTTAATACAAGGAATGCGTAAAGCAGGCGTAGATGTCGATCAACGTTTGCAAACCATTGGGCTGCGTGTCGACGCACTCGATCCCACCTCAGTGATCCATCCGAGTTTGGAGTGGGATGTACTGAAAGTCATTGGTAAAGATGTAGAACCTGAACAAGGGTTATTTATTGGTCAACATTATACGTTGGCGGGTTATGGCCCATTGCTGATGTTATTGGTTACTAGTGATACTTTACGCCAAGCTTTAAATCAGGGGATTCGCTTTCAACAGTTGACGCATCTAACTGGGCGTTTAAGTTTGCAAATCAGTCAACATAAAGTGGCTTTATGCTATCAACCGCAAGATGTGTATGCGCCACTGGGTGCATTATTAGCACAGTCAGAGATTTCAGGAACGTATAAATTCATCCGTGATCTGTACAAAATGATGGGGCTATCTACGCCACAAGTTCAAATTGATTTGCCGTTTGCTGAACCCAAAGATCCCGAAAAATTAAAAATGTTTACTGATTATTATGGCTCTCAAGTTCGATTTGGTGCGCCATTTGCGGCATTTTGGTTTGATGAGGATGTTCTAGATATTCGTATTCCATCCGCTGATATTATTACGTTTCGATTGTATGAGTCGAAGTGTATTGCGGAGTTAGAACGTTTAAGCGCCGATGAAGATGCGCCATCATTGGTTCAACGGGTACAAGATTATTTGGAATTACAAAGTGGTGCGATGCCAAGTATGGCAGCAACTGCTCAAGCATTGAACTTGCCGGAAAGAACTTTACGTCATCAATTGCAACAGTTAAATACCAGTTATAAGCAAATTCGTGAAGATATTATTAAAGATAAAGCACTCCGTATGATTGAATATAATGAATATTCAATTGAAATGATTGCAGAATTGCTGGGTTATTCAGAACCTGCGGCGTTTAATCATGCGTTTAAACGTTGGTTTGGGCATAGTCCGAGACAATATAATAAATAGCCAATGCGCTTTACTGCCAAAGTGTTATATCTTCGAGTTTATTCTTCGTTATAATTCATTTAGCCCAAAAAAGTATTTAATGATATGTCAGATTTTCAGTCACCACACAACACCGCATTTACTCCGATTTCACCGGCTGAGCGTTATGCTCAAGCCTTAGCATCTGGTCAGTTTTTACCAGATCAGGAACAGGCGCAAGCGGTGCATGAGTTGGATCGAGTTTGGCAAGAATTAATCCAACGTTTTAAGGCTTCTAAAAAAGCGTTTCGTCGTTTCCGTCGTCAAACTGCACCGAAAGGGGTGTATATGTGGGGCGGTGTAGGACGTGGTAAAACGTGGCTGATGGATCAGTTTTATGATTCTGTGCCATTTCGACGCAAAACTCGTATGCATTTCCATCACTTTATGCAGTACGTACACCGTGAATTAAATAAGCTTTCAGGTCAGCGTAATCCACTCGACCTAGTTGCAGATCAAATTTATAAAGAAGCAGTCGTGATCTGCTTTGATGAATTCTTTGTATCCAATGTCACGGATGCAATGATTTTGAGTGATCTATTCCAAAAATTATTTACGCGTGGGATCACCCTTGTTGCAACATCTAACATCGCACCAGATGGTTTATATAAAAACGGGATCCACCGTGACCGTTTTATCCCAACCATCGAAATGGTAAAAAAGAACTGTGTGATTTTAAATGTAGACTCAGGCGTAGACTATCGTTTACGTGTATTGAAACAAGCGCAGTTGTTTAAGTCGCCTTTAACACATGAACATAAGTTGTGGATGGCACAGCGTTTTACAGCATTAACGCAAACCCAAACGGTTTCACAAGAGCCAATTATTATTAATCAGCGTATTGTAGAAACCATTGGTCATACGGAAGATGTACTGTGGTGTGAATATTCTGAGCTTTGCCTAAAACCACGTAGTCCAGCGGACTTTATTGAAATTGCCAATATTTATAATACGGTCTTAGTGAGTAATGTGCCGCACATGACGGATTATTTGTCTGAAGGGACTCGTCGTTTTATCTATCTAGTTGATGAGTTTTATGACCGTGGTGTGAAGTTGTTGCTTACTTCAGAAGATACGATTATTGAATTATATCAAGGTGAAAAATTGGCATTTGAAATTGAGCGTACACGTTCGCGCTTATTGGAAATGCAATCTGATGATTATCTACATACCTCTCACCGTCAAATCAATGCACCAGAATCTACGCCAGAAAATTAAGCGTTTCTGTTGGAATGAAAAAAGAACGTCTTGATGGCGTTCTTTTTTTTTGATTTTTAGTTTTAGAAAACATGTATAAATTAAGAAAAGCTGTGGAACGAACAATAGAAGTTAAAGCCAAGTCTCATGATAAAAGCATCATTAAATAAGAAGTATGGCTGTTTAATAATTCATCGATAAAAGCGTTAAATTTAAACTGATTGGTTGAAGTTGTAGCATCGACATTGGCAGCATTTCATGGCTTAATCGAGTGAGTTTGTTTGACGCTTGGGTCTATTTGTTCAGTTTTAGAACAAAATTCTGCACTTAAGTCTAATTTCGACATTTCAAAAACTTTATACACTGTAAAAAGGTATTCAGGCTGATGATGACGTCGTATTTCTGATCTTTATTATGTTGAATGATGAGGGTATTTCATTACATAGAAAATGATCATTATTTAGGAATGTGATAGTACTATTCAGCAAAGTATAAATGGGTATACTAGAATCTCTTGTTATAAAAAATAGCAATATCAGGAAAGACAATGACTGCACGTATTCAAAAAGGCAAGTTAGCGATTGCTAAAGAACTTTACGATTTCATCGAAAATGAAGCACTACCGGGTTCAGGTTTAGACAGTGAAACTTACTGGAAAAACTTTGAACAAGTCGTTGTCGATCTTAGCCCAAAGAACAAAGCACTATTGGCTAAGCGTGACGACATTCAAGCTAAAATTGATGAATGGCACCGCAACAACAAATTTGAACTCGAAGCTTACAAAGCTTTCCTTACTGAAATTGGCTACTTATTACCAGAAGTAGAAGATTTCCAAATCAGCACAGAAAATGTAGACGAAGAAATCGCATTATTGGCTGGTGCGCAATTGGTAGTACCTGTGCGTAATGCACGTTACTGCTTAAACGCTGCGAACGCACGTTGGGGTTCACTCTACGATGCTCTTTACGGTTTTGACGTGATCTCTGAAGAAGGCGGCGCGGAAAAAGGTAAGGGCTATAACCCAGCTCGTGGCGCAAAAGTTATCGAATTTGCTAAAAACTTCTTAAATGAAACTTTCCCGCTAGCTAATGGTTCGCATGCAGATGCAACTAAATATGCGGTAGAAGGCAAAAAGTTGGTTGTAAGCCTAAAAGACGGCTCAACTGCAACTTTAGCGAAAGAAGCTCAATTTGTTGGTTTTAATGGTGACGAAGCTGCACCAACTGAAATCGTACTTTTAAACAATGGCTTACATGTAATCATTGAAGTTGATGCGACAAGCCCAATTGGTTCAACAGATGCTGCTGGCGTTAAGGACTTAGTTCTTGAAGCTGCGGTAACCACCATTCAAGACTTGGAAGACTCAATTGCAGCAGTTGATGCTGAAGAGAAAGTTGAAGGCTACCGTAACTGGTTAGGCTTAATGAAAGGTACACTTTCTGAGTCTATCGAGAAAAATGGTAAAACTGTTACCCGTACATTAAATAAAGACCGTACGCACAAAAACTTGATTGGTGGTGAAACTACGCTTCACGGTCGTTCATTGATGTTGCTTCGTAACGTAGGTCATTTGATGACAAACCCTGCGATCCTTGTGGATGGTGCTGAAATCTACGAAGGCATCATGGATGCATTGATCACACCGTTATTGACGTTTGCAGACATTAAAGGCGAAAACGAAAACAAGAACTCTCGTAAAGGTTCTATGTACATCGTTAAACCAAAAATGCATGGTCCAGAAGAAGTTGCATTTGCAGTTGAATTATTTGAGCGTGCTGAACAAGCGCTTGGTCTACCTGCGAAGACTTTGAAAATCGGTATCATGGACGAAGAACGTCGTACTTCTGTGAACTTGAAAAACTGTATCGCGCAAGCGAAAGATCGTACGATCTTTATTAATACAGGTTTCATGGACCGTACGGGTGATGAAATCCATACTTTCATGGAAGCAGGTCCATTCGTTCGTAAAGGCGAAGTGAAGTCTCAAATCTGGTTCCCTGCATATGAAAACCGTAACGTGATGATCGGTCTACAAGCAGGCTTACGTGGTAAAGCGCAAATCGGTAAAGGCATGTGGCCAAAACCAGATATGTTGCTTGATATGTACAAAACTAAGATTGAGCATCCAGAAGCTGGCGCAAGCTGTGCATGGGTTCCGTCTCCATCTGGCGCTGTAATTCACGCGATCCATTACCATCAGTGCAATGTTTCTGAGCGTCAAAAAGAGTTGTTGAATACTCAACCGCTATCTTTAGATGACTTGTTAACACCGCCTTTAGCGACAGATACAAACTGGTCTGAAGAAGAGAAAACCAAAGAACTGGAAAATAACCTTCAAGGTATCTTAGGTTATGTGGTTCGCTGGGTTGATTTGGGTGTAGGTTGTTCAAAAGTTCTAGACATCAACAACGTTGGTTTGATGGAAGACCGTGCAACTTTACGTATTTCTTCTCAACACGTTGCGAACTGGTTACGTCACGGTATCGTAACTGCTGAGCAGGTTGAAGAAGTATTTAAGCGCATGGCGAAAGTTGTGGATGAGCAAAATGCCAACGATCCACTTTACACACCAATGGCACCAAGCTTTGATGGTTATGCATACAAAGCTGCTTATGATTTAGTATTCAAAGGTGGCGAGCAGCCTTCTGGTTATACAGAGCCGCTTCTTCATGCTTACCGTTTAAAATTAAAAGGTTATACAGGTGACTAATCTGTAAATCAAAAAAAGCCTCTTCGGAGGCTTTTTTTATTGCTTGAGAAAGTTAGAATGTCGACATAAAAAATGAAAAGGAAACTCCATGTATTTATGGAATGTAAATCGGTTAGTGGATGATATACGACTGAATAAAGTCTCTGAAACCCATTATAAAAACTACTATATTGCCAGCTCAATATTGATTTTCTTTAGCTACTTAGCACTGACCTTAACCCCAGAATCCAAACCTACAGAAGCTTGGGCTTCGTTTGTTTTACAAGTTGGTCTACTGATCAGCTGGGTGAATGCCATATTTAAAGCCAATGGCGGCGAGCAAGGCCGAGATTTTTTAAAGCGCTTTATTGCATTGTATCTGCCGGTGACGATTCAGAGTTTAGTCCTGTTTATCTTGATCGCTGTGGTTGTCGAAGGGCTGTTACCTATGTTGACCCTAAACATGGAGGAGGCTGCACTTGAGCAACTCACCACAGTTAAAGACCTGAGTTTTGAAGTTTTGGTTAGCTGTTATATTTATTGGCGAATCTATAAAGCGATGCAGCAGATTAATCATCCTATTTAAGTTGTAGCGTTGTACAATAAATTATGGATAAAGTTTCTTCCTGTTTTTCTCATAGCTTTTCGATGCTGAAGCCTTTACATTGGAATGAATGATAAAAATGGGATGGAAACGATGTCAGCATATACCGCATTAGATTTGCAATATATTGGTGGACAGTGGCGAGCAGGGACTTCAACGCGTCACATCAAGAATATCAATCCCTTTAGCCAAGCAGAGATTTTTGAATTGCAGGCAGCCAGCAGTGTCGATGTAGACAGTGCTTATAGTGCGGCAGAAGCTGCCTTTAAATCAGAAGTGACCAAGCCCATTGAAGTACGTCAGCAAGTCATCACTAAATTAACTCAAACCATTCAGCAGCGCAGAGAAGAAATTATTCAATGGCTGATAGATGAATCTGGAAGTACACGTTTAAAAGCCAATATTGAAGTTGATGCAGCGCTCGGCATTATCCAAGAATCGTTGCGTTTTCCTGAAAAAATGCAAACTACGCAGCTAGAGAGTAAAGACCCGAGTCGAAAGAGTTTTGTACTGCGCAAACCTTTGGGTGTCATTGCGGTGATTAGCCCGTGGAATTTTCCATTTCATTTATCGATGCGTTCTGTGGTGACTGCGATTGCCTGCGGTAATAGTGTGGTGTTGAAGCCTGCAAGTGACACGCCAGTGACAGGTGGAACGTTGCTCGGAAAATTATTTGAAGAAGCGGGTTTGCCGCATGGCGTATTAAATGTCGTTGCAGGCAGTGGCAGTGAAATTGGCGACTATTTTGTAGAGCATCCTGTGCCTAAAATGATTTCATTTACAGGTTCAACTGAAGTAGGTCAACAGGTTGGGGTGAAAGCGCTAGGAAGTTCACGGATTAAACGTTTAGCGCTAGAACTCGGCGGAAATGCGCCTTTGGTCATTTTAGATGATGCAGATTTAGATTTAGCCGTTGAACTGACCGTGATGGGTCGTTTTTTGCATCAAGGGCAAATCTGCATGAGTACCAATCGGGTGATTGTAGATGAATCCTTGCACGATGCTTATGTTGAAAAATTGATTGAACGAGTGAAAAGCATTGTAGTTGGTGATCCCAACGATGCTGAAACTTTAATTGGTCCCATTATTAACCAGTCTCAGGTCGATAAATTAAAAATCATTATTCAAAATGCCATTCAGCAAGATGCGATTTTAGCCTATGCAGGCGGTATAGAAGGTCAATTGGTTGCACCGCATATTTTCACCCATGTGGATGCGCACGCTGATATTGCATTAGAAGAAAGCTTTGGGCCAATTTTGCCGATTTTAAAAGCGCGAGATGAAGCGCATGCACTTGAATTGGCGAATTCAACCCGATTTGGTTTATCGAGTGCGGTATGTACCTCAAATTTAGCACGCGGCGGAGAGTTTGCGGCCAAACTCGATATAGGCATGACGCATATCAATGGCATCAGTGTGGCGGATCATTCTAATGCACCCTTTGGCGGTGAACGAAATTCAGGCCTTGGTCGCTTTAATGGTGAGTGGATATTTGAGGAATTTACCCGCACCCATTGGCAAACGTTCCCTGCTTAAAATACACAAATTGAAGTCTATTTTATCTTGTGCAATAGACTTCACCGAAGCTAATGTTACGCAGGACATTTTTAGTTTATTTCCATGAAATATCAGGCAGAATATAGTCCCAAAAACGGCTCCAACATGTCTTGTAATAGAGAAAAGAGCCAATATCTTGGCTTGAACAATTATCCTGATAGTACATTTTGTGATTCATCAACAGCATAGGTTTACGCTGCAAGGCCGTCATATATAGCTTGACCTGTACCTTATAATTGTAGATTGAATAATTAGAAGAAATACTCTCGGTTTTCATTTTTTGGATATTGTGAATATACACATCAAACTTCAAGCCATTTTTGTAATCTGTTGCCTCATGAATTGTTCGATCTTCGATTGGAATAAGCGGATTGTTATCACTAAACGCTAAATATGCGTTATGTATTTTGTTTCCTTGTTGATAATTAAACTGAAGAGCTGAATTTGCAGTAGTGAAATAGGGGAGCGCATCTTGAGGATTGATTTTAAACGTGCCTGTACAATTAGTCCTGACACGCCCTTCATCTGCGTTAACCGTAAACCAGCCAAATTGATCTTCCAATTCCGTGGTATGGGCTTCATCTGCGTCAGGAAGAATCACGCCAAACTGATCTCTTTGTCTTTGCTGATTTTGCATCAAGCGATAACTATTTTGAGCACGTTTTGCAAAACGGATTTCAGGAAACATCTCTGGAGATTTAATTTTAAAGTCAGAGACATTGATTACTTCACCATCAGGCAAGATGACCAATGAAAATTGTTGTTCTTGGGTGTTGGGAAGATTTTTGACCGTAACCCAGTGATTCGAATTGATGATTTGCTGATTGCGAAAATGCTTATATTGAATACGGTACTTGCCAGCAGGGATGTCACTTTCATTGATCAGGCCTTGTTTAAATGGATATTCATTGAGATAGAGCGCGTCGAGACTAAAAGGTAGAAATGAAACGGTATGTACAGAGACTTTTGCGGCATGTGCGGTTGAATATAGGCACATACTTAGAATTAAAATAATAAAGCGAATTAGTTTTATATTTTTCATTTATTATAAAGATTGAATTTTTGCGGATTATGGCAAATATGTGTGCCAATTTCAAACCGATTAGCTTAGCGCAATTAAAGTCTCAAAACTTGCCTGAAATCAGTTTTGAATATCCTGAGGAAGTCTATCCTAATTATGATTTGCCGCTGCTCTTTAAGTCTGAACAAGGGCTAGAGTGGCGAAAAGTGGGTTTTGGCATGGTGCCTAAATGGGCTGAAGACAAATCTATTGCACTAAAAACCTATAATGCTCGTAATGAAACTTTGTACCAAAAGCCTACGTTTATTAATGCAATCTCAAAATGTAAGTTTGGCGTGATACCCGTGTCTGAATTTTATGAGTCAATGTATATCGATAATAAGCCGCAGCGTTGGAGTGTTAAGCGCAAAGATGGAGAAGCGTTTTATATTGCTGCCTTATATGACATTTGTAGACAAGGTGATGAGATTGTACGTTCAAGTACCATGATTACGATGGACGCTATTCAGCATGAGATGATGAAGCACTTTCATGAGCCGGGCAATGTAAAACGTTCGGTGATTGTAATTCCGCATGCGAGGTTGGAAGAGTGGCTGAGTTGGAAATCACCCAACATCCAAAGTTTTGTACAAGGTTTTCCTGTTGATGAGTTTGAATGTGCACACGCACCCAAAATAAAAATCGAAAAAATCAGTCCCCAACTGAACTTTTTCGATTGATATTTCGGTGATGCAAATGCTTAGCGAGCTAAGTTTTTAAAGATATGCTTTAAGCTTTCCATGGTTTTTTCAATTTGTAGGGGTGTTAAGCCTTCAAAAGATTGCTCTAGAACGACATTCGTTAGATCGTTAATCTTCTGCGTCATTGCAGTGCCTTTATCAGTTAATACAACCCGGGTAATACGTGCATCATCTTCACAAGAATAGGTATCTACTAAGCCTTCATCTTTTAAACGATAAACGATCTTGGTTGTCGTCGACATTTTAGATACGACCATTTCAGATAAATCCGAAACGCTCGCATGAGGTTTAGACTTGAGTGCGAGCAGGATACGACGACGTGAATTATCAACGCCATACTTTTTTAATGCATGGTCGACGTTTAAAACATATTGTGAATGCACCTGAGTAACCCAGTAGAAAGGAAAATTTTCTAAACTAAAGTCATCGGTGGATGGTAAAAATTTTGAATACTTTTTTGTCATAAAGGAGTCCCCTGAATATTTGTTTTAATTTTATTTAATGTTTTAACATTCTATTGAAAAATAGAGGGTAATAGCAAGAGTTCACAATAAAAAAATAGAAAGTAGAAGATATCTCATTTTTAGATTATCTAAATAGATTATATTGATATTCTGTCTAAATGCTTAAAAGAAATTAAAACTAAGGTCAGTTATAGAGATAGTGTAGTGAAAATAAATAAGTTTTTAATTTGAATTGAATATTAATATTTTTTACCAAAAGGTAGAAATAAATAATTCATTAGATTTGTCATACAATCTCATACAACGTATTTAATTACATTTAATTAAAAGTCAGGTGAATTCATACTTTTTTTAAAGTGGAAGAGGAGATCTCAAAAAGTAGGTTTTAACATCTAGATGTGTATTTTATATCGCCCATTCGATTTGTAATACATTCAGCGTTTTTAACATTTTGTCATATTGTTGATGCGAAAAAATATGCTTGAATACATTACAAATGCGCAAGATTATGCATAATGGAATGGTCTCTAGTTACACAGGTTAAATTTATGGATCCGTCGCCGTGCGTTGGTCTGCTTGAAGATATTCTTACAATCCAGAATGAGGAAGAGAGCTAATGGAATTTTTGTTAGATCCCGGAATCTGGGTTGGTTTACTTACATTAATTATTTTAGAAATTGTACTAGGGATTGATAACCTAGTCTTTATTGCCATTTTGGCAGAAAAACTCCCTCCAGAACAACGTGATAAAGCCCGCGTACTTGGTCTTTCACTCGCATTATTTATGCGATTAGGATTGTTATTTGCAATCTCTTGGTTGGTCACATTAACAAAGCCCCTGATTACCGTTTTTGATTGGACATTCTCTGGTCGAGATCTCATATTATTGTTCGGTGGATTGTTCTTAGTCTATAAGGCGGTCACAGAGCTACATGAGAAATTAGAAGGAAAACCAGAAGTTCAAGTGACAACAAAAGTAGCATATGCCAGCTTTACAGCAGTTGTTGCGCAAATTGTTGTCTTAGATGCGGTTTTCTCTTTAGACTCTGTCATTACAGCGATCGGTATGGTCGACAACATTTATGTCATGATGGCAGCAATGATTGTGGCAATGGCAGTGATGTTACTTGCATCTAAACCGCTAACGGCTTTTGTAAACCGACATCCGACCGTCGTGATCCTATGTTTAAGCTTCTTATTACTGATCGGTATTAGTTTGATAGCAGAAGGTTTTGGTTTCCATATTCCGAAAGGCTATATCTACTCAGGTATTGGTGTTGCGATTGTCATCGAAGCCTTTAACCAGTTTAGTCAACGCAATGCTCAAAAACACGAAGCGAAAATTCCATTACGCCATCGTACTGCAGACAGTATTTTAAAACTGATGGGTGGGCGCTTAGAAGCTGATCAAGTCGGTAATCAGGCGCAAGAAACCTTTGCAGACGAAGAGCGTTACATGATTGGGGGGGTGTTGACGCTTGCAGAGCGTTCAGTTGCGTCGATCATGACTCCCCGTAATCAAATTTCTTGGGTGGATTTAAATGACACACCTGAGCAAATTCGTGAGCAAGTCCTTTCAGTGCCGCACAGTTTATTCCCTGTGTGTCGTGGTAGCTTGGATAAAGTGATTAGTATTGTCCGCGCGAAAGAACTTATTGATGTTCTAGACAGTGAAGATGATCTAAAAGCATTGATTAAACGTCATCGTCCGATCTTTATTTTCCAAAAAATGAAGGTGATTGATGCGATTAATACCTTGCGGACTTCTAAAGGCTCTTTGGTATTGGTTACGGATGAGTTTGGTGCGGTACAAGGTCTGATTTCACCACTCGATGTGTTTGAAGCAATTGCTGGTGAATTCCCTGATGCGGATGAACAACTTGATTTGATTAAAATCGATGATGAACATTGGAAAGCTTCAGGCATGCTCGATCTGTATCAGTTAGAACTTGAATTGGAAATGCTGGATTTGATCGAAGAAGATGATGGTTATATCAGTGTTTCAGGCCTCATTTTAGATCAGACTCACGGCAATGTTGAAGTCGGGACTGTGGTTGATTTTAAAGGCATTCAATTTAAAGTCACGGCAATGGATGAAAACCGCATTAAAACGGTTGATATCTATTACCAGGCCTAATGCTCAAATATTAAAAATGACCCTAAGACAGCTTTTCGAAGCTGTCTTTTTTATGACTAGAAAGTATAAGAAATCCTATATAACGAGGGCTGCAATTCACGATGTTAAAACGTATTATATTTACATGATGTAACAGTCAAAAAACGCTGCAACTTTTGAGCTTTTAGAGGGTTAAAGCGGTTCAAAAGTAAAAAATATTGACAGGGTTGATTTTAAAAAAGTATGAGGTTAAATAGCGATTCATTTTTAACTTGGGGTTTTAATCATCATTGATGATCTATGAATAATTTTATTTCATTTAAATACCGCTTCGGAAAACTTTATAACTAGGTACTTTGAAGAAATTCAAAGTTAATCCATTAAAAAAATGGGTGTTGGTATGGCGATCACTGAGAATATCATTGATTTTAGTAAACTCACGACTGAAGAAAAACATGAGTTGTTTCAGCGGCTCTGGGAGTTTGATCAATGTATTTTCCCAACTTCTAAAATTGAGCAACTTTATCAATACATGCATGACCCAGATATTGTTGCATTACCAATCATTCAGTATTTTGAGCACGATAAACTGATCGGGCAAAACATTGTGCGTATATTAAAAATTATGCATAACAATCGACCGATTTTTATTTTTAATTCACGGGCTGGGGTATTGGTTGATTATCGTCGGAAAAATCTGACCTTAAATTCGGCGATTAAAGTGGCGATGCAGCATCAGATTCGATTTCCAGCGATTCCGATGTGGTTTGTGGCTACATTGGCACAACCAAAGGTATATACATTATTTGCCTCGCGCTCTGTTAAGTTTTATCCAAGGCACGGTGTCCCGATGCCCACTGAGTATGCGGATGTTTTAGATAGTTATAAAATCCGTCAGCATGATGTGCAGCATCGGGCTGAGGATATTTTTGTTCATCGTTGTGATTTACCGAAGGTGACGCCTGAGCAGTTGGTTCGGCTACGGAAAAAATCTGATGAACATGTTCAATTTTTTATGCAGTACGTGCCAGATTATTTTGATGGCATGGGTTTAATGTGTATTTGTAAATTAAATGTTTCAACCATTTTTGAAGCAAGTATGAATCTGGCAGTTGGGCGGGCAGTTTAATGATGGACATGGATGTGTTATGCGACAAATGACGATATATCGATTATTCGGTTTCGGTGCGGCAATCTTTTTAATGGCTTGTCAGCCTGCAGAGCAAAAAGTACAAGAGCAAACGCAGAAATGTGTTGCCCCCGAAAAACTGGTCAAACAAATTTATGATCAAGGGTTGAAATTGCATGCTTTGAGTAAAGATCAACTTACTGCCTATTTTGAGCCATCGTTAGCGGAACGTATGCAAGAAGAAATTACCTGTAAGCAGTCGCAACAAGCGTGTAATGTGGATTTTGATATTTTCACGGATAGCCAAGATCCGCAGCAAGATTCGAAAAAAGGCGTTCAGCCTAAACTGAGTTTTGATGAAAATAAAAACGTCGTTCGTGCTGAGTTTAAAATTGGTGATGAAGCCAAAGTCTTAAATTATGAAATGAGTGGTGGCGACTGTTCAAAAATCAAAAATATTGTCTATGCGGGGGACTATGACCTCGACATGATTTTGAGTAATCCAACAGAAACGATCGAAGATTCAGAAATGTTTGATGCCAATGCAGCAAGTGATAGTACGGCACAGTAAGCTTTTTGACGCGTTTTATTATTAAAAAACAGCATGAAACACTGAACAGCTTGAGTCCTTTACTCAAGCTGTTTTTGTTTTTCTCAAGCTATCATAGCTTCATAGTGCATAAATTTGCATGTTGGCAAGTTGATTGAAATCATCTTCATTGAGATTATAAATTTCATCTAAAAATGCAACATTAAAACTGCCGACACTTGAGCTAATTTCATAGGCTTTTTGACCCGCAATCGCAAAGTGCAAATGTGCTGCGATCGTGCCAGCAGTTAGCGTTTCACTTACGGCGCAATATGCCGCTGTTAACGCACCTAAAGCGCAGCCTGAAGCCGTTACTTTGGGTTGTAAGTAAGACCCACCATTAATCTGTATCACTGCATTCATTTCTTTCGATAAGATGAAATCTGATTCGCCTGAAATTGCCACACATTCACAGTGTTCTAACAAGGGCACAGCATTTAAATAAATTTCTGCACTATTTAGCGTGCTATCGACACCGCGTGACTCACCTTGATTACCTGCAAGACCACTGATTTCTGATGCATTGCCACGAATAATACTTGGCTTGTACTGGAGTAATTGGTCAACCATTTCAGATCGCCATGGCAAAACGGGGCCATAACCGACAGGGTCAAGCACCCAAGGTTTATTTAAATTTTGTGCTGTTTGTGCAGCAATTTGCATGGCCTGCATTTGTTCAGACGTTGGCGTACCTAAATTGATATTCAAGGCACTGGCAATTGAGGCAAAGCTTTCAGCTTCAAAGGGATTGTCAATCATTGCAGGAGAAGCACCCGCAGCTAAAAGGACATTGGCCACATAATTGCTCGCGACTGCATTAGTGAGGATATGCACCAAAGGTTGTTTGGATTGAAGTTCAATCCACGCATTAATAACGCTTTGCAAAAGCGGGCTATTTAAGTCAGTCAATTCACTGTTCATGGTCGTTTCAAAATTTCCAGATTGATTCATCGTTTTCTCCCTTAGCGGGTGAAGTAATGGTCTTGATGTTTACAATTACGGCAGAACAGGGTCACATAATCTGCGGCATCATAATCGACAGAGAGTTCTTGTGAACCACAGTACATGCAGCGCTTTGTGGAATAAAAATTTAAGCGAGGTTCGATTTTTTTCCAAGCATGGCGTATTGGTTGCACAAAGATACTTTCATCGAGTCCTAAAAAGTTAAAGAGCAAAATTTCACTCATTTTACTAAACGGTAATTGTGGCGGACGAGGGAGGGTAAAAGTTTCCCATTTTTCCTGTAAGCCACGTTCACGGTATTGCTGTAAGGTCTTTTTTAACAGATTGGTGTTAATGAAATTTTCATTACGAACTTGCAGGGCTTTTTGTTTATGTAGATATTCGAGTGCTGACTGAATCATATAGTAAATCTGCCCAACCGCTAAATGGTCGAGTAGGCGATAACAGAACACTTGAAAGCTTTTATTTCCTGCAATTTGAATACCCCATGTCTTACAGTAAAACTGCATGAATTGCACAATTTCTTGAAACAGTAGGAGATACAAGCACTCTTTCACTTCGTCAGCGCTTTTAAAAGGAACACCCAGAGCTAAATTTTCATAAAACCAATGGCGCAGTTGCTGTACTACGCTAAAAAGGCTGGGCTCTGAATATCCATCCAAACGGACATTGATATAATACTGTTCGGCTTGTAGTGCATCATCTTTCACAATCAAAATTTGCTCATGCACGAGATGCTTTTTGAGTGATTGTTGGAAGAAATAATTCGGGCTGATGTTATGATACTTAATAGCGTCCCAGTCGATAAATTCTTGATGCGCCGTATGTTCTTGGACGTGATTATCCAATAAAGCCAGCAAAAAGAGTTTCTGTAAAAAACTCAGTTCACTTAATTCACGTTCAACGATATCTTTATTTTTGAGTTTACGCTGTTCTTGTAAACGGGTTTCTTTCAGTAGTTTTTTTCGCGCAGCCTGACAGTTTTCACAATGACAGTTGTATTGCTGTTCAGGAAATATTTGATGATGACAGTGGCTACACTGATAAAAATTAAATTCTTGCTCATCTAATTTTTCAGCATCTACCCAATACATTGATGCACGACACAACGGGCATTGTGTACTTTCATCCATTTGTTTGCGTAGAATATTGAACATGTTGCCAGCGTTTCTTGAAAGGTTAAATTGATTATACACATCTCTGTTTAAAGACGGGTTTGCAATTTCAGTTGCGGCAGCTCAGGCGATATGTCGACAAATAAAAAAAGCTGCATAGTGATGATGCAGCTTTTAGTCAGAATGCATTATTAATAGGCGGCTGGGCATGGGATCGATTCGTCCTCCTCTCCAAGTTGTTTGGCTTGTATTAAAGCTTGCACTTTTTTAGACGCGACTTTTTTAGTGCCTAATGCACTATATGAGTTAAGTAATGAACTGACCTCAAAGGCTTTGAGTGGAATCCCTTCGCAAGTCATAAACATTGCAATTACTTGATGGTCGATATTTGCAGCATCAAGCGCTTGCAGGGTCTTCATATTTTCAATACGGATGATGTGTTCTTTAATAAACATAATGCACCTCTTTTTGTTTTAGCCTGATGATTTTGCTTTTGGCAATTAAGTAGATGCAAAACGCATGCTCAAATGTTTTGAGTAGACATTTTAAAGCAGATAAACTTTATAATTATTTACTAAGATATTGAAAATAAATTATTAATTTAAAAGTAACAAAATAATATTGATGCGTATGGCTATGTCTAATGAATTCTCAAAATGCTTAAACTGTTGAAAAAGAAACATCTTGGTGCATGGTTTAAACAGAAGTATGCAATCAAATCCAAATTAGAAGACTGAGATTATTTGAGAGCTTAGGTGCTTTTTGGAGGGAATCGTCTAAGCGATTGGATTTGAAAAGTATATTTGTATATATTGAGCTTATAATTCTAATGATCTTAACTTGCAGGACTGAAACAAAGCGGAATCTACTGAAATTGATACATAGTATGATTCAGCTGGATTTCTAAAGGTTTTGATCTTTTTTTATCCTTTCTTTGTATGGAATACATATGTCAGACGCACTTAAAAACAGCAATATCACCCGTATGCAATTATATAAGCAGCCACAGGGTACGGTTGGTGCGCTGATTATTGGGCATGATCAAACACTGGAAAAGACGATCGAGTTATTGGGCCTGGCGCAGCAACATCAAGTATCTAAAATTTATGTGGCGGGTGCGACGGAAGAAATTCAGCAATTCCTCACCTCAAAAGTCACGGCATTTCAATTTTACTTTGCTGCAGACTATGACAGCGCACTCGATTTAATTTTTGCAAATCAATAATCCTCTAAGTCTTAAGCAGGTAAGTTTGAGCGCAATAATTTGAAGTTACAGAAGTATATAAAGCACCTGTACTTTCTCTTTCTAGTATCTAGGTACTTTATTTATTTGATGTAGATAAATAATTTCCATATTGCAGTAGCTGTGCTCAACTCAGGCATTTATTTTGCTTAAACATGGCGAAAATATGTGCCAGCCTTTAAATTATTCTATAAAGATGATTGAAAACAACATGCGCTGAGCCCATATATAAATCATTGTAAATGCGAAGACAGCTTATGCATCTTGTCGTATGATCAAGTCATTCACAATGTGTTCAAAAAGCTGATGAAGCAATAACTAAGGAATAGGACGAGATATGAACATTGCGGCAAATCCAGTGGTCGAAGCAGACCAAACTGTTTATTTAAAAGACTATCAAAAACCATCATTTGTCGTAGATAGTATCGATCTTGATATTCAAGTCTTTGATGACCATACCAATGTAAATGCAAAATTAGTGATGCAGCGTCAAACGGCAGGGGATTTGGTGTTATTGGGTCGTGATTTGGAACTCAAATCAATTCGCTTAAATGGTCAAGTTTTGCCAGCAGATGCCTATGTTGTAGATGCAGAACAACTGGTGATTTCAAATGCACCTGACCAAGCTGTCATTGAAACTGAAGTCGTGATTCATCCTGAAAGCAATACTCAACTCGAAGGTTTATACCAAGCGGCAGGCGATTTATTCGTTACTCAAAACGAGCCTGAAGGCTTCCGTAAAATTACCTATTATCCTGACCGTCCTGATGTGCTATCGGTATTTACCACACGTGTCGAAGCGGATAAAAAATTCCCTGTATTACTTGCCAATGGTAATTTGATTGAAGCGGGTGAAACCGGTGAAGGTCGTCATTATACCGTTTGGCAAGATCCAACCAAAAAACCATCGTATCTATTTGCTTGTGTGATTGGTGATTTGGCAGTACTTAAAGACACTTATGTGACGTCTGAAGGTCGTAATGTTGCTTTAGAAATCTATGCAGAAGAAAAAGACATTCCAAAATGTCATATTGCCATGGAAGCTTTAAAACATTCGATGCGTTGGGACGAAGAACATTATGGTCGTCCTTATGATTTAGACAATTATATGATCGTGGCAACCAGTGCATTTAACATGGGTGCAATGGAAAACAAAGGTTTGAATATTTTCAACACCTCTTGTGTGCTTGCTGATGAAGAATACACCACAGATGCAGCGATCATGCGTGTTCAGTCTGTGATTGCACATGAATACTTCCATAACTGGACAGGTAACCGTATTACATGTCGTGATTGGTTCCAACTTTGTTTAAAAGAAGGTTTGACGGTATTCCGTGATCAGTCGTTCTCAGAAGATTTACAATCTGCTGCGGTACAACGGATCGATGACGTTGCAGTATTAAAAGCACATCAGTTCCCAGAAGATTCAGGCCCGCTTTCACATCCACCGCGTCCAGATCATTTTGTTGAAATTAATAACTTCTATACCGCAACAGTGTACGAAAAAGGTGCGGAAATTAACCGCATGATGGCGACATTGTTGGGCAAAGAAAAATTCCGTGCAGGTACTGACGAATATTTCAAACGCCATGATGGTCAAGCTGTGACAGTTGAAGATTGGGTAGCAGCACTGACAGCAGGTTCAGGTGTGGATTTATCGAGTTTCTTGATTTGGTATAACCAACCGGGTACACCAAAACTTGAAGCAAAAGGTGAGTACGATGCTGCAAATCAAACCTATACTTTAAGCTTGAAACAAAGCTTAAAAGCGCATCCAAAATATCCAAATTTAAAAGCAGTGCCTATTCCTGTGGCTTTGGCATTGTTTGATGCGACGAGTGGTGAACAGTTAGTTCTCAGCTCCGATGCATTGGTTGAAAATGGCATCAAAGATGGCGTGTATTTATTTGATACCGATACTGCAACGATTACATTTAGCGGTGTAAAAACCCAGCCAGTTGTTTCTTTACTGCGTAACTTCTCTGCACCCGTTAATCTTGAATTTAACTATTCAGATGAAGAGCTTGCTTTCCTGATGCAGTACGAGCCGAATGGTTTTAACCAATGGCAAGCTAGCCAAACTTTGTTAGAGCGTATTTTGTTAAATGGCCATGATGCCGACATATATGTTCAAGCCATTCAAAATACATTACCAGCATTGGTTGAGCGTGATCCATTACTTGCTTCACGTTTATTCGATGTACCGACAGAGGGTTATTTAGGTAGCCGTATTGATACCGACTACAGTCCTGCCCAAGTGCAAGAACAGCGTGAAGCACTGTTAAGTCGTGTGGCACGTGAGTTAGGTGCTTTCTTTAAAGAGACTTATGCAACTTTAGACCCAGATGCGCAGAAAGAGTTTTCACAAGCCATGGGTGTTCGTGCATTGAAAAACATCATGTTGAGCATGATGGCACGTCAAGGCGATGCTTCTGTATTTGAATTGGCTTATGAACAATTCAGCTCTACAGGCAATATGTCTGAACGCCTTGGTGCTTTAAAAGTATTGGTTTGGAATGATGCACCACAAGCGCAGCAAGCTTTAGAAGCCTTCTATACACGCTTTAAAAATGAAGCCTTGTCGATGGACCAATGGTTTATGTTGCAAGCGGCTCATCCGAAAGCAACTGCGGAAACTATCAAGGCACTAACTGCTCATCCTGACTATGACTTGAAAGTACCGAACCGTATTCGTGCGGTTACAGGCGGTTTAAATAGCAATCCTGTCAACACATGGAGCTTTGGTGTACAGCACATTGTTGAATTGGCTAAATTCCTCGATGAGAAGAATCCAATTGTCGGTTCACGTTTACTGCAAATTTTGTCCCGTTGGTACACTTTGGCAGAGCCGCAGCGTAGTGAAGTCAAAGCTAAACTTGAAGCGCTTAAACCTGTTGTGAAATCGAAAAATGTGTCAGAAACCTTAAACAGCATGTTAAGTGTTTAATCATTCAACCTATTTGTACGATTGATTTGAGTTAAATCAGTCCTACTAAAATGAGCCTGTTGCCATGACTATTGCAGCAGGCTTTTTTATATCCAGTCTTTTTATCCAATCTTTAGCTAGGATTGAAAATTAATCATGTTTAGAAGACTGAAACTGAATGATATTCTCTAATTATTTATTTAAATTACATAATATTTGCAATACAAATCACATAATGGCGTTACAATGATGTGGATTTATCGTATTTCTCACTGTATGCGGTAAGTCATCCAAGTTTTTGAATGTTTAGATTTTTTATCTATTTCATTATGCAATATTTTTGAGGCGAGTCATGTTAGTTAAGGTTGATGATGGTTTTTATTTAAACTCACATCATATTATTGCAATTCGGATTAATAGAGATTTGCTTGATACCTTTGTTGTTTCTGTAGAATACACACCGAACAGTGTGCAAAATACGGGTGTATTTGAAAAAAAATTCAATGCGCGCCGCGATGCAGAACAATACTTACAGACTCTGAATCAGATCATTGGTAAATCTTAAAACGAAAGTGCATACCAATGATCTTGTCTAGATTGAAATGGACATGACATGAATCAGACGCAGATTGACGTCTAGCAAAAGGGATGAAACGCATCCCTTTTTTTGTGCTTATCTGAGCGAAACTAATGCGAAGAATTGAAAATTAGTAATTCTATTGATACGACCCGATTTGCACGTCCGATATTTTCCTGACATGCTGTAGCCATCCAAAATGAGCTAGAACTATATGCGAATCAGTATTGTGGGTGCAGGTCGTGTTGCACATCATTTGCTCAAAGTACTTCATCCACAACATCACATTGTGCAAGTATATGCACGAAATCTCGAAAAGGCAGAAAAACTTGCAGCAAGTGTAGGTGCAGAAGCCATTCATACCCCAAATAAGTTGAATGCTGAGATTGATCTTTTGATCATTGCGGTGAGCGACCAGTCGATTGCAACCGTTATTCAGCAAGTTACAGCCTATCTGCCACAGGTTTTGATCGTGCATACTTCAGGTAGCACCAATATCACGGTACTGACCCAGCAACATTTGCGAGCAGGGGTGTTTTATCCTTTACAAACCTTTAGTTTAGATCGAGATGTGGACTGGACGTCTACACCGATCTTTGTAGAAGCCGCGGATTCTACAGATTTGAGGACATTAACAGATTTAGCAAACAGCATGAGTCAAAGGGTTTATCAATATGATTCGGCACAACGTTTAAGTCTGCATCTTGCTGCGGTGTTCGCATGTAATTTTAGTAATTATTGTTATGACATGGCAAAGCAGGTTGTCGATGCAAAATACGTCGATTTTAGCTTGCTTTATCCATTGATTTTAGAGACAGCCAATAAAGCGACTCAGGCTGAACCGCGTAACATGCAAACAGGCCCTGCAATGCGTGGGGATCAAAATATCATGCAGATGCACGCCAATATGCTTGAGCAAGCTGATCAAGTCGACCTGAAAGCGGTCTATGAAATGCTGAGTCAGCAGATTTTTGAGCATCATCAGAAATAAACAATCTATAAAGAACAATGAATATTTATTAGCATAGAAATACATGTCAATCAGGATGTTACATGGCAAAAGATTTTAATAGCCCACAAGTGGTCGAAAGTTATGATGCACATATACGTAAATTAATTCCCGGTTATGAACTTGTCCATCAACAGATTCAGGCGGTGTTAAATTGCTATGTCGCTGAAGATGCCCATGTACTGATTATTGGATGTGGGACGGGCTATGAATTGGGCTATCTCATGGCCTTGAATCCAACATGGTCATTTACCGTTACAGAATTATCTGAAAATATGCTGAATCAAACACGGCAAAGTGTTGAAGCTGCTGGACAGTTGCATCGCGTCAAATTTGTTTTGGGCAGTCACACTACTTTTGAGCAGGCGAGTTGTTTTGATGCGGCGCTGAGTATCTTGGTGACGCATTTCATTCTGTTGTCAGAGAAAACTAACTTTTTAGCAAAAGCTTTTGAATTGCTTAAACCGCAGGGCATTTTTGTAAGTTTTGACTTGATGCAAACTCATTCGCGTTTTGAGCAGCATGTACTGCCTGAGTTTTGCAAAATGCAGGGTTTATCTGCATCGCAAGCGACAAAAATGATGCAACGTTTAGAAGATGACTTTGAACTGATTAGCCAGCAGCACTATCAAAGCTTACTGAGGGAAATAGGCTTTGATCAAATCCATTGTTTCAGTCAAATCTTTAGCTATGCAGCTTACTGTGCTTTTAAAACGTCTATGGATTAAAAGAATAAAGACCAAGTTTGAGTGTATTAAATCCATCGATCATTTTGACAGATATTGTTGCTACCTTGCATGAGTGAAACTTACATCAAAATTTTGATCAATAGTCTCATTTTTTCTTGCTCGGTATCGCGCTCATTATTTTAAGAAAGAAACTTTTCAGTCAGCGTTAAATCCATTATTGTGCATTTATAAAAATAATCAATTGGATGAAAATAATGTCTAAAATGGAATTTGATTATATCGTGATTGGTGGCGGAAGTGCGGGATGCGTACTGGCTGCACGCCTCAGTGAAGATCCACATATATCTGTGTGCTTACTAGAAGCAGGTGGGCAAGGTGATCAGTGGACGGTCAATATTCCAGCTGCATGCGTGGTGAGCTTGCCGACCAAGATCAATAATTGGGCCTTTGAAACTGTGCCTCAAGCTGGCTTGAATGGTCGTAAAGGCTATCAACCACGTGGAAAATGCCTTGGCGGTTCATCCAGTATTAATGCCATGATTTATATTCGTGGACATAAAAATGACTATGATCAATGGGCGGTACAGGGCAATACTGGCTGGTCATACGACGAGGTCTTGCCATATTTTATTCGCTCAGAAAATAACAACCGAATACACAATGAATTCCACGGTAATGACGGCCCTCTATCTGTTACAGATGTACAAAGTGACAATATTTTCCATCAACGCTATACCGAAGCGGCTCGTGCACAAGGCCATAAAGTCCTCGATGATTTTAATGGCGCAGAACAAGAAGGCTTAGGGGTTTATCAGGTAACGCATATCAATGGAGAGCGTTGTAGTGTGGCACGTGCGTATTTATTTCCACATTTAGATCGGCCAAATTTAACTGTATTGACCAAAGCCACAACACATTAAATCATTATAGAAGATAAAGTGGCCACAGGTGTTGAAGTCCAACATGCAGGGCAAATGAAACACCTAAAAGCCAGACGTGAAGTCTTGCTCAGTGCCGGTGCGATGCAATCACCGCAGATTTTAATGTTGTCTGGAGTAGGCGATCAGGCCGAACTCCAAGCTCATGGCATTGAAGTGAAACACCATTTACCGGGTGTAGGAAAGAACTTTCACGATCATCCCGATTTCATTTTTGGTTATAAAGTCAAAGAATACCAAGGCACATTTGGCGTATCTTTACCCGGTTCAATTGATATGTTTAAGCAGATTGGTCGCTATCGTAAGGAACGACGAGGCATGATTGCTTCAAATTTTGCAGAATGCGGTGGTTTTCTAAAGTCTTCACCCAATTTAGCAATGCCAAATTTGCAATTACACTTTGTCGTGGCGTTAGTAGATGACCATGCACGGAAATTTCATGCAAGTCATGGTTTGTCGTGTCATGTGTGTCTGCTCAATCCAAGAAGTCGCGGTACGATCAAATTGAGTGGTTCCAGTGTCAATGATCCATTATTGATTGATCCAAACTTTTTAGGGCATGAACAGGATTTAGAAGATTTGGTACAAGGCTTTAAGTTGACGCAGCAGTTAATGATGTCGCCGTCTTTATCGAGTCATTATCAGCAAGATTTATTTACCTCACTGGTCAAAACCGATGATGACATACGTGCAATCTTACGTCAGCGTGTGGATACGGTTTATCACCCTGTCGGTAGTTGTAAGATGGGCGTAGATGAGATGTCTGTGGTTGACCCTGAATTGAAAGTCTACGGGATTCAAAACCTTCGTGTAGTCGATGCCTCCATCATGCCTTCTGTGGTGAATGGCAATACCAATGCCCCAACAGTGATGATTGCTGAAAAAGCCGTGGATATGATTCGTCAAAGTCAGCTCCAAGCGCAAGTAGCCTAGGTGTAAGCAGTTTTCCTGTGATTTGAAACAACACAGATAAATCTTAGATCAAAAACAGCAATAAAAAACCACCGCTAACGGTGGTTTTTTATTTCATTCAAAAATTAGTTTACTTTTTTGAAGATGAAGTCATTAATTTTATGGCCTGCTTCAATTCCGCGACGTTCAAACTTAGTTTGTGGACGCCAGTCTGGACGAGGGTAGCTATTGCCTTTACCTGCAAGGTTTTCAAGACGTGGACGTTCTTCAAGAACTTCGATCATCCATTCAGCATACGGTTCCCAGTCAGTTGCTGAGTGGAATGTGCCGCCGATTTCTAATTTTTCTTCAACCAATGGCATACGGTCATGAGATACAAAACGACGTTTGAAATGACGTTTCTTCTGCCATGGATCTGGGAAGTATAATTGCACAGTGTTAATACTGTTGTCTGGCATTTCACGTAGCACTTGGATGGCATCAGCATCCAATACTCGAAGGTTAGTTAACCCTGCAAGACCTGCTTCATAAACACATTGAGCGATACCCGGAACATGCACTTCAATGCCGACAAAGTTTCGCTCTGGATTTGCTTTTGCCATTAGCACCAAAGAGCGACCCATACCAAAACCGATCTCTACAGTTAATGGGCGTTCAGGGTGTTCAAAATGCTGACGCAAATCACCAACGGGGTATTCCAAAATTAGATGACCATATTGTTCCAGCGCAGTACGTTGCGAAGTATTAAGTGGCGCAGAGCGGCGCATAAACGTCACGATTTCACGGTGTTCGTTTAGGTTATCCAGATCTACAGCGTGCTGGTCTAATTGATCGTTCGACATAACTTTGGCAAATGTAAAAAATTCGAATGCGGTATTTTAAGTCCTGAGATGCACAAGTCAAATTTTTACCGTGAATAAATCCGCTTTTTGCTCAATCTTACCGATTGGAGCCGTGCTTCGCATTTGCCATGTACAGTGAATTACTTAGCTCAAAAGTCATGAATTAACATTAATCTAGGCTGTTTTTTCATCAAGATCTTCACTGTCAGCACCATCAGGTTTAAATGGCAAAATGGCCTCAATAACGGTACAACCCGGCTGTGACTGTATTTTAAATTCACCACCGATACGATGGATTCGTGTTTGCATACTATGTAGACCAACATGTAGACCTTGTTCAACATCGTTAGGGTTGAAGCCTATACCATTATCTTCAATACGTAATATCAGTTGAGTCTCTGTTTCGCACAAACTGACTTGAACTTTGCTAGCCTGACTATGCTTTAGAATATTGGTCAGGGTTTCTTCAGTGACACGAGTCAAATTGAGACATTGAGTTGCAGTGGGTGAGTGAATCCATTCGGCAGCAAATTTCCAGCTTGAGCTCATGTCTAATTCTTCAAAGAGCTGTACAAAGCGATGGCGAATCGGCGCCGCCCATTCGATCGGGGTGTCCGGAACTTTCGTCCCTATACTCGAACCTGAATCGATGACTTGTCTTAAATCATTACGGAACAGTTTAAGCATCGACATGATTTGTGGTTTTTCAATTTTATCATTTTGTTCTAACAGTAAAATTGAACGGACAATTGATCCGCCTAAACCATCATGTAAGTCATGAGATAAATGAATTCGTTCTTGAAGTCGTGCATTTTCAAGCGCGAGTTGATGTTGTTGACCGAGTGAAGTAGCGAGTTTCAGTTCAGCTCGTTGTACATTTTCAGTTAAGGTCTTATTAAAACGTTCAATTTGACGGGTGTGTCGAGCTAAACGCAAAGCCAGTACCCCGCCCAAAACGAGGGTCGTTAGCGGCCCGGTATATGGCGAGAGCGCATGGCCTTCCATGGTCATCATAAAGTGCGCATCATGTACTGCAATCGGTAAATAAATCAGATACAGCGTTGCAAGCAAATAGGTTTCAGCCATTTTGGCTTTATAGGCTAAATATGGGTAGCTAATACATTTGGCCATAAAGACCAAAACAAAGAAGCTAAAACAAATTTGGATGACAGTCTTTAAATAAGCCTCTGGCGCAAAACCTATACAGAGCGCGGCGATGGTGGCAAGACTTAATAACAGTTTTTGAATTTTCGGGAATGGGTGGTTTGCAAAATACCATGCACCAATACAGCCAAAAACCGTATAAAAACAGAAAATGATATTTTGTATGCGGTCGACCTGTACGGTGGTTAGAAATGCAATTGGCCCATTAAAAATAATACACAGGCTATAAAACACCCAACACATACCAGTGATGGTTAACCATAAATAAGCTCTTTCATTACGATTGGCGAGCCATGCTAAAAAAAAGAACACAGCCACGACGAAATTAATCATCGTATTGAGTTCGACTAATTGTCGTTGTTCGAGTAACCAAATTTTAAAGGTATTATAGACTTGCTGGTATTCCCCAATTTGAACTGAGCTGAGTCCTGATTTTTGGGTCACCGAACCATACACTTGCACCCAAATGGTATTTACACCTTGCTTTAAACTCGAGCTAGGCAAGTTCAATAGTCTAGGTTGGTGTTGGCTTCGTGAGAAATGCTCTGCTGAAATATAGTCTTGCCAAAGTAGGGCATCGTTGATGTAAACCCGTCCACTTTGGGTGATGCCTTGTATGGCGATAGCAATGGGTTGATTTAATTGATGGAGGTCACAGTTCAACTTAAATTGGATTTTGTACCAAGCGATACCATGATAATCCGGCCAACGTTTATTCCAAGTGTCTGGAAGCTTTTGCAGATTTTGCCAACCTGTACGTGGGCGCTCTTGCTCGACAGCGCTTTTAGCTGTGGCAATATGGGTAATTTCAACAGGACAATGACTGCTTGAGATCTGTGGGGTGGCATTGGCAAAACTGGGTATAGCGATACAACATAGCAGGCAAAATAGACTCGCGAAGACCAGCAGCCGATTTGCTTGAATGCAGTGTCGTGACCAAAACCATACCATTAAAATTCCCCCAATTTTGTGTATCCACAATTTAAAAAATAAATAGAAAGTCAGATCAAATCTTTGTTTTATTATTGATAGTTATAATTTTATGAGATGAATTATACAGTTAAATCGAATGAATGGTGAATTTTTCTCTTTTTTATAGGCTTGGTATTTGATGTAATGTCATTACAAATGAGACTTTGATTATTGAAACCCTTTGCTATATACATCCTGCATAGGGTTTCAATAGGTCACACTTTATTGAAAATTGATTTGATTCAAAGTGAATATTTCAAAAACCCATTAGTCACTGACACGGTCAAGTAAAGTGCTACTTGCTTCATTTAAGCCAAAAACCTCTACTTGAATCTGTTTTGACTCAAATTTTTGTACGACATTCTTCAAAATATTAACGGAAGTAATATCCCAAATATGGGCATGACTCAGATCAATTCGCACATGACTAACCCTCTCCTGAAAATCAAAAAATTGATAAAAACTCTCAGAGCTACTAAAGAAAATTTGTCCATAGACTGTGTAGCTACGAATATTGTCTTTAAGTTCTGATGTGACTTTTACCGAACTTTCCAGTTGATTGATAATAAACAACGCAGAGAGGAGCACACCAACCAATACGCCAAGCGCCAAATTATGTGTTGCAAGCACCACGATCACCACAGCTATCATCACGACATTAAAAGACATCGGATGCTTTGAAAATTGCTTGACTGATTTCCATTGGAAAGTGGTAAACGATACCATAACCATAATCGCGACTAAGGCCGCCATTGGGACATACGCCAACCAGTCTTTTAAGAACACCACTAAGCACAACAAAAATACACCTGCAACCAAAGTGGAGAGGCGAGTTCGCGCACCAGAGCTGACATTAATAATCGACTGCCCAATCATGGCACATCCAGCCATGCCGCCCATAAAGCCACTGACTATATTGGCAATCCCTTGACCACGACATTCCTGATGACGATCACCTTCAGTTCCAGTGACTTCATTGATCACTGTCGTGGTCATCATGGTTTCTAATAGGCCAACTGTTGCTAGGGTAATGGAATAGGGAAAAATAATCGTGAGTGTTTCAAGATTGAAAGGAATTTCAGGAATCAAGAAAATAGGTAGAGTCTCTGGAAACTTACCCAAATCACTCACAGTACGCAGGTCTGCACCTAGAAATAATGCCAAGCCACTGAGGACAATAATGCAAATCAGCGGTGATGGAATAGCTTTGCCAATTTTAGGTAGATATGGAAACAGATAAATAATCGCAAGCCCTAAAAGCATAAACACATAGCCCCAACTATCCATCTTTGACATTTCAGGTAGCTGTGCGACAAAAATTAAAATCGCGAGAGCATTTAAAAAACCATACACCACTGACTGCGAGACAAAGCGCATGAGTTTTGCCACTTTAAAATAGCCAGCAATGATTTGAATCACACCAGTTAAAACTGTGGCAGCCAAAAGGTATTGCAAACCATGATCTTTGACCAATGTGATCATAAGTAAGGCCATCGCACCCGTAGCAGCTGAAATCATTGCTGTACGACCACCAAAAAAGGCAATGGTGACGGCGATACAAAACGAAGCGTACAAACCAACCTGAGGGTCAACCCCAGCAATAGCTGAAAAGGCGATCGATTCTGGAATTAGCGCCAGTCCAACTACTAAGCCTGCAAGCACATCGGTACGAATATTGGAAAACCATTGTTCTTTTTTAAGTTGTAACACGGTAACTTTTCATCAAATCTTAAACGCGGCTATGTTAAAACAACTGAGTATAAAAATGCATAACAGATTGACTTGAAATCTTCTTGATTATGGACAATAGTCAATGAGTATATGTGTTTCAGCATTTACGCTTTTTTGCAATTTACAGGTTTGATCACTTGAAAGTTTGACAGAAGAGATTTAAAACATTGAATAGTACATAACAAGGATCAGATATGAAGCTTTATTATTCTCCAGGTGCATGTTCATTAGCATCACATATAATTTTAAATGAAATTAATGTCGATTTTGATTTGGTCCGTGTTGACCTAAAAAACCATAAAACAGAAAAAGGGGTGGATTATTACGAGATCAACCCAAAAGGTTATGTACCTGCATTAGAAATCAACCCAGGTTTGATCCTGACCGAGAACGTGGCCATTTTACCGTTCCTTGCACAGCATGATCCAAAACAAGACTTAATTCCACCATCAGGTTTAGGTCGTGCCAAAGTTTTAGAATGGCTTGGCTATTTGAACTCAGAATTACATGATGCTTATGCTGTATTCTTTGGTGCTCCACTAGATGCAGACGCTAAAGAAAAAGCTTATGCAGAAATTGATCGTTTATTGACATACATCGATAAAGCGATTGGTGAATCGGATAACGACTATTTGGTCGATGATAACTTTGGCCCAGCAGATGCTTATCTCTTTGTACTGACAAATTGGTCAAATGGCATCGGTCATGATTTAACGCCATATAAAAATATCATTGCATTACGCAACAAAGTTGCAGAGCGCCAATCAGTTCAAATTGCGATGCGAGATGAAGGTTTAATTCCTTAAGTTGTGTATTCAAATTGAATTAAAAAAAACCGCCGAAATTGGCGGTTTTTTATTGCTAGATTTTTATTGCTCAGGTTTAACTTAGTACTCGAACTGCGTATAGAAATCATCAAAGTTAATATTTTTAAGCGTCAGCTGTTGTGGTGCTTTGAAGGTTGACCATTTGGTATGAGTTTTGGCATCTTCAAACATATTGCCGCCTACAATTTCCTTACGTTTTAAGGTCGAAAAATTATAGCTTTTCGATGTTTCTTCACCAGAAGCTCGGTGAAAGCTACTGTAGTCAAAACCAATCAGGTCAAAGCGTTGATTTTGCCAACGGAAGGTATAACTATGTCGGGGCCATTCCCAGCCACTACAAGCCATAAAATAACTAAAATGAACGAGTAAATTGCCTTTACTGATTTGCATGTCTTCTGCTTCAGCAAGTGGGTCTAGTAGGCATGAATTGGGCTGCTGAGCGACTGGGATACTGTTGTTTTCAACGATACGTTGATATCCCTTTGCGGTTTTAAAAAACACGATGAGTTTTCGTGGATGGTTATGAACGACTTTGCCATCGTCATCATAGGTCACCACATCAACTTTTTGTTTTTCCACGATCATCGCAATATCTGGCATTTGATCTTTGTTTAGGTCGCCAGTCGTAGCCATCAAAATGTTCCAACCTTGAGGCGCGAGTGATTTGGCTGTGCTTGGCACTTGGGCAGACAGCCAACTAGATGCGACACAAAGACTCAAAGTACAAAATATATGGGATATTTTCATTGTTATCAGGTTTTCAAAATCAAAAAAAGGACTCAATAGAGTCCTCTTTTATACCGTGAATGAGTTCTTATTTAAAGAAGTATCCAGTTTCAGGTGAGCTGGCATTTGCCATGCGTTTACGCGGCATACGTCCTGCTAGGAATGCTTCACGGCCTGCTTCAACTGCTTTTTTCATCGCTGAAGCCATCAGAACAGGGTTTTGTGCAGCTGCAATTGCTGTATTCATTAATACGCCATCACAGCCCAATTCCATCGCTATCGCTGCATCACTTGCTGTACCTACACCCGCATCGACCAAGACAGGCACTTTGGCATTGTCTTTAATGATCGAAATAGTATGTGGGTTGAGAATGCCTAAACCTGAGCCAATGAGACTACCTAAAGGCATAATCGCTACACAGCCCATGCTTTCCAGTTCTTGTGCCACAATCGGGTCATCTGAGGTATAAACCATGATTTCAAAGCCATCGTCAATCAATGTACGTGCAGCTTTTAAAGTCTCGGTAATATTTGGATATAGGGTTTTCTCATCGCCTAAAACCTCAAGTTTAACCAGATTGTGACCATCTAAGAGTTCACGCGCCAACATACAAGTACGAACCGCGCTGTTCGCATCGAAACAACCGGCTGTATTTGGCAAAATCGTATATTTCTCAGGTGGAACTACAGAAAGCAAGTTCGGCTGGTCTGGATGTTGACCAATATTCACACGGCGAATGGCAACGGTCACAATTTCAGCACCACTGGCTTGAATGGCCTGGTCAGTTTCCGTTAAGTCCTTGTACTTACCTGTACCAACTAAAAGTCGTGAATTAAATGTACGTGAACCAATGATAAGGGGTGTATCTTCCATGGGAGCTCCATTTTAGCCGCCACCTACGGCATGAATAATTTCAATATGATCTTGCTCTACAATTGGGGTTTGTTCCAATTTACTTTTCGAGATGATCATTTCATTTTTTTCAACAGCGAAGCGTTTGCCTTCCAGTTGTAATTGTTGAACCAATTGCAAGAGGTTGACACATTCGGTTTGTGTAGCTTCGCCGTTTAAATAGATTTGCATTTGTGGATTCCGTTCTTGCTGCCTTACCTATTGAATAAGGCCAAAATCTGTTGTTAATTATTTTGCGTATTTAAATGCATTCCAGGCCAATATAAGCCATCCAGCAATCATCAACGCTCCACCAATCGGGGTAATTGCACCGAGACCGCGTGGTAAGCCAAGAGCCATCACATATAAAGAACCACAGAAGAAGAAAATACCAATTTGTATAAGCAGGAAACTGGCTTTTATTGGAAGTTGGGGAATGACTTTGGATAAGATCGCGAGGGCAAGTAAGCCCAGTGCATGATAAAACAAATAGTCCGTTGCAGTTTGCCACCAAGCCAATTGGGCTTCAGTCGCGCGAGCTTTTAATCCGTGTGCACCAAAGGCACCAAGCATTACAGCAAAAGCTAAGTTAAGTGCGGAAATGGCAATCCACATGTGCATTCACCTTAACAAAATTTGCGCATAACCATAGCATATTTAGCACGCAGGGTTAAAGCAAAAATGCCCAAAGTTTTTGTGTTACAGCCTGTCATTCAAAACTATTCAGACATAAAAAAGAGCATCGAAATGCTCTTTTTTAGGATGACTAGGAAAAACTTTCAAATTAGTTTGAAGACATTGCGACTTTAATTTTTTCCATCGCATTTTTTTCCAACTGACGAATACGTTCAGCAGATACATTATATTCTGCCGCCAATTCATGCAGCGTCGACTTTTCGTCATCTAACCAGCGACGTTGTAAGATGTTACGCGAACGGTCATCCAACTGATCCATGGCTTCATGTAAAGCTGAGGTACTTTGTTCTTCGTAATCTTCATCTTCTGCTAAACGCGCAGGGTCGTAACGGTTATCTTCGAGATAAAGGGCAGGAGCGACATGGGTCGAACCTTCATCGTCGTCATCACCTTGAGCTTCAAAGGCAGCATCATAAGCAGTTAAACGGCCTTCCATTTCCAAGACTTGTTCAGGTGTTACATTTAAGTCATTGGCAATCGACTGTGCTTCAGCCAAAGATAATTTTTTAGATGACTTTTTTAAGCTACGTAAATTAAAGAATAATTTACGCTGCGCTTTAGTGGTCGCAATTTTGACAATACGCCAGTTACGAATCACATATTCATGAATTTCTGCTTTAATCCAATGCACAGCAAAAGATACAAGACGTACGCCCATGTTTGGGTCAAAACGTTTTACCGCTTTCATTAAGCCCAAGTTACCTTCTTGAATCAGGTCACCTTGTGGCAAACCGTAGCCTGCATAGCTACGTGCGATATGCACAACAAAACGAAGATGCGACATCACTAGCATTTTAGCTGCGTCTAAATCTTGGTCATAATAATAACGCTCAGCCAGCTCTTTTTCTTGTTCGGCCGATAAAATTGGAATCTGATTAACAGTACTAATATAAGCACCAAGATTCACCCCAGGTGCCGATAATGACAGGGGCATCAATTGATTGCTGCTGTCACTCATGTTTTCTCCTTGAGAATTAAAATGGGTAAGCCCAATAACTAAGATTCATCTTAATCCAATATTTCCGTAAATTATGGAAAATTGGGTATAGAAATGTAAACTTTTATTCAATTATGAAGCAATTTAGTTTAACTGAATCTTTTTAAGATTCAATCAAGTAATGAAACTCAGAATCGGAAATTTTGCGCATTTCACAGTTTAACTGATGTATTTGACAGTATCGTGATACATCTTGTTGGCTGTGCGGATCGGATGACTTTAACAATAAAGATTGGTCTGGACTTTTCTTTAAAGCTTTTTTGAGCATCAATAGTGGCATCGGGCAGGGTTTACCCATTGCATCTACAGTTAAAAGCGAATTTTGGCTGTCATTCACGAAGCAGATCCAACATGTTTACATTTCAATGGAAATATTAGCAAATACAGTGCCAAATCCCAACCTAAAATAGGTAAAAATCCTTTGTGATTTATAACTCAAACGATGTGAAAAAATAAGAATATTCAAAAGGAAAATAGATCAAAAAAATCTATTAATTGCGGTAAACCCGTGTTAAGCTCGTTGCGTTGTTAAGATTTTTGTTGGCTGTGAAGCCTCTTAACTCTTGATATATTTGGATGTAACCGGGATTTTGTTGATAGTTTTACAGAATGATTACAAGCTTAGAAATAAAAATATTTTTTTTAACCTTGTTTGGTCTGCTGTTTGCAACACCGGGTGGTCCTTCTTTTTTAAATACGATAAGGATTAACTTATGACAGCTCGTGAACAAGGCGTTGTTAAATGGTTCAACGACACTAAAGGCTTTGGCTTTATTCAACGTAACGGCGGCGACGACGTATTCGTTCATTTCCGCGCAATTATGGGCGAAGGCCACCGTTCACTTCGTGACGGTCAACGCGTAGAATTCAGCGTTGTTAAAGGTCAAAAAGGCTTCCAAGCTGAAGAAGTACAACCTTTAGACTAATCGTCTGAATGTACTCAAAAACGCTCCAATGTAAATTGGGGCGTTTTTTGTTTATAATGCTTCAGCAATTTTGTGATTATTCAATTAGGGCACATCTATATGTCATCAGGTTTTGAAACCTTAAATTTACATCCGAACCTTAAAAAAGCCATTGATGCTTTGGGTTTTAAGGATATGACGCCTATTCAGCAAAAGGTTTTAAAATTTACATTGGCTGGACATGACGCTATTGGTCGTGCTCAAACTGGTACTGGGAAGACTGCGGCTTTCTTGGTCAGTGTGATCAATGACTTGTTGAATAATCCAATTAAGGAACAGCGTTATCGTGGTGAACCGCGTGCATTGATTCTTGCACCAACCCGTGAGCTTGCATTGCAAATTGAAAGTGATGCTAAAGAATTAGTGAAATACACTGATCTCAATGTCATGACTTTGCTCGGTGGGGTAGATTTTGATAAGCAAAAAAATCTATTAAATCGTAATTTTGTCGACATTATGGTTGCAACCCCAGGTCGCTTAATTGACTTTGTGGAACAAAAAGAAGTTTGGCTCGATCAAATTGAATTTTTAGTGATTGATGAAGCTGACCGTTTATTAGATATGGGCTTTATCCCATCTGTAAAACGTATCGTGCGCTTTTCACCACGTAAAGAACAACGACAAACTTTGATGTTCTCTGCAACATTTAGTTATGATGTTTTAAATTTGGCACAGCAATGGTTGTTTGAACCAGTAACTGTTGAAATTGAACCTGAGAAAAAAACCAATGCAGATGTAGAGCAACGTGTCTACATGGTGGCGAAGTCTGATAAATATAAATTATTGGAAGACATCTTACGTGATGAACCAATTGAAAAGGTCATGATCTTTGCCAACCGTCGTGATCAAGTGCGTAAACTTTATGATCATCTCAAAAAAGACGGTTATAAAGTGGTGATGTTGTCAGGTGAAATCGCTCAAGATAAGCGTTTGAAAATGCTTGATCAGTTTAAAAATGGTCAACATAACATCATGATTGCAACAGACGTTGCAGGTCGTGGTATCCATGTCGATGGCGTTTCTCATGTCGTGAACTTTACACTTCCTGAACAGTCTGATGATTATGTACACCGTATCGGTCGTACAGGTCGTGCAGGTACTCGTGGTGTGAGTATTAGTTTCTTGTCTGAAGATGATGCTTTTTCACTGCCTGAAATTGAAAAAGCCATTGGTCAAAAATTACCTTTAACCCGTTTAGACGGTTATTGCTAATTTTGCTTCTAAAAAGCCTGCAGATTTGCAGGCTTTTTTATTTCATGTCGACTATTTCATTTGGAGTTAATGACAAAACAAAATCACAGACTAGCGTTTTAGTTTGCACGGCAACTAAAGGTTAGTACGGTTTGGTAATCATCATCTTTGCTGATGCTACCGCTATTTCCAGTAATGGTGCCAAGTACGCCAGCCGCCGCCTGAATCATTTGACCTGTCTTTTCATCGACCACGCCTTTTAAAACTCCGTTGTATTCTTGCTTTTCATCCACCACGACAGGGGTCGCATTTTTACCACAGGTACTATTTGCAGCTGCAATTGCATTATTTTTTGCCGCTAAACTGGTTTTACCTACGGCAGTCACTTCATATTGATTATTTGGTTTTTGAATCGCTAAAGATTTTGTTGGCGTAGATGTACATGCAGCTAAAAGCACAGTTGCGCTTAGCGTGCTAACAATGGCAACAGTTTTATTGAATTTTTTCATACGGTGCCCCGAGTTAGAAACAATTTGATTTATTTGAACATAAAATTTCTTATAGAACAGGGAACTGCTGTACAAGTTATGCGGTTTTTTTATAGTAAATCTGTGAATAAAGCTGACTTAACAAATAAGCACCGAGTCTGATGTAAACATTCTAGAGTAAGTTATTGAGAATATGCTAATCTTGAGCAAACGTTTTAAAGTACAGTGTATAGATGTCAATTCTAAAATCAGCAGTTGATACAGTTCATCAAAATATTCATCAGCGTCAGTCGATTGGTCATTTAATTGAACCTGCGCCGAATGCTGAGCAATTGGAAAATGCGTTTCAAGCCGCTTTAACGGCGCCAGATCATCATCGTCTTAAGCCTACGCGTTTCGTGATTATTCCTGAAACTGAACGTGAAGCATTTGGTGAGTTGCTTTCACATGCTTTAGCCGATACTGGACAAACAGAAGAAGCGCAGTTGGAACGTGTGAAACACCATCCATTTCGTGCGCCACTATTGGTTTTGGCTTTAACTCAATTACAAGATCATCCCAAAGTTCCGCATTTCGAACAAATTTTAAGTTCAGGCGCAGCAGTACAAAACTTTTTGCTCTCTTTACAAGCACAGGGCTTTTCAACCATGTGGCGTAGTGGGGCGGTGGTTGAATCTAAATTGTTTAAACAAGCCTTAGGCTTAACGGAAAACGATTTGATTTCAGGCATTATTTATATCGGTACAGCTGTGAAAGCAATTCCACCTCGTGCTGAAATACAGTCTGCTGACTTTGTAAGCCATTGGCATAAAGCAAACCAATAAAAGTGAAAAATAGATCGATTGATGAAGTTCGATCAGTAAAGAAATTAGGATAAAAGAACAATGTCAGAACTTGATTTTGCAAGTCTTGTTAGCCCTGTGTCAGTCGATCAAAAAACTGCACTACGTGTTACGGTGTTGGGTGGTGGGAGTTTTGGTACTGCGATGGCCAATACCGCAGTACGTAATGGCTGTGACACCATGATATGGATTCGTGATGAGGCGGCGGCTGCGGATATCAATGCAACACATATCAATAAACGTTACTTGCCAGATTTTCAATTAGAAGCTGGGTTGCTCGCTGTTTCAGATTTAGAAAAAGCAGTATGTAATCGTGACATTATTTTAGTGGCTATTCCGAGCCATTCTTTCCGTAGTGTTTTACAGCAGATCAAACCTTTTATCACGTCACAAGCAGTGGTGTCTTTGACCAAAGGTATTGAAGCCAATACCTTTAGTTTTATGAGCGATATTATTCGTGAAGAACTTCCTGAAGTCCCTTATGGTGTGCTTTCAGGGCCAAACTTGGCGAAGGAAATTGTTGCGGGACAACCTGCGGGGACTGTGATTGCAAGCCAATCTGAACTGGTTCGTTATGCAGTTCAACAAGCGCTACACAGTGCTTTGTTCCGTGTGTTTGCAAGTGATGATGTGCATGGTGTGGAATTGGGCGGTGCACTGAAAAATATCTATGCAGTCGCGATGGGTTTAGCTGCAGCTTATGGTGTCGGTGAAAATACCAAGAGTATGATTTTGACACGTGCTTTGGCAGAAATGAGCCGCTTTGCAGTGAAATTAGGCGCAAACCCATTAACATTCCTAGGTTTATCTGGTGTCGGTGATTTATTTGCAACTTGTAGTAGTCCGCTCAGTCGTAATTACCAAGTCGGTTTTGCACTCGGCAGTGGTAAAAGCTTAGAACAAGCGACCAAAGAACTAGGACAAACTGCGGAAGGGATTAATACTATTGTGCAAGTACGCGCACGCTCTGAAGAGCTCGGTGTATATATGCCAATTACCAGTGCATTGTATGAAGTGATTTTTGAAGGTGCGCCGGCCCTGAACATTGCTTTGTCATTGATGAAAAATGGACATCGCAGTGACGTTGAATTTGTCTTGCCACATCAGCAAGTTTAAGTTTGCTGATTAATATGCAATACACATAGCTTTGTCATACTGGCTGTATATAATGTGCGGAATAGAATAAGGAAATTTTATGCAACTGACATTGGTTAGGCATGGCGAAGCTGCTCCACCTGTAATGGGGAATGATGAAAAGCGTCCTTTAACAGCGCGTGGACAAACTCAAGCGGAAGAAACTGCAGCATATTTGAAAGATTTAATTCAACCAGACGTTTTTGTGGTGAGTCCGTTACTGCGTGCGCAGCAAACACTTTCATTTTTGCAAAAACATTTTCCACATGTACCTGTGGTTATTTGTAATGCCATCAAACCGGAAGATGATGCCAAAGTTGCAGTGGAATGGTTGTCACATTTACCGTATGAGTCTATTGTGGTGGTGTGCCATATGAACGTTGTGGCACATATGGCCAGTGTTTTGGTCTCAGAATATTTTAATCCCTATGCTTTGGCAGAAGCGCGCATTTATGAACAAGCGGTCATTGCTCCAGGGTTATCAACTCAAATTAAAACGTTTATACCATCAACATAAAAACCAATTAAAACGGCAGAAAAATTAATGTTGTATTTATGGATGCCCGAAGCCAATGGGGTTTGGCAATGGTCAGAAGGGGATTTCTGGAAGCAGTCATCGACACTTGAACAGTTGATTCAGGAAATTCAGCCACATGCGGGAAAGGAAGCGGTTGTTTTCTTTCCGAGTCGTGATGTACAAATCATTCAGCAAAATTTTCCAAAAAACCAATATAAAAAACTTGGCCCAGACGGCGTAAAATATTTACTTGAGGAATATGTCATTTTGCCTTTGGATGCAATGAAAGTATTGCATCATTTTCAAAGTCCAGATGAATTAACGGTCATGGGGATTGCACATAGTGCAGTCGAAACGATGCAGCATGCTTTGACGCTAATTCCTGTAAAAGTTATTTCATTATTACCAGACTTTTTGGTCTTACCAAGTCCAGAATCAGGGCAACATGTTTTGGCAAATGTCAGCGGTCATTTATTGGTCCGAAATAATGAATATGTCGGTCAGTCTGTTGATGATTTGGCATTGTATTTAGATTATCAAATTGGTCAGCCGAACTATAAGATTTCAAATCTAAGTTCAGATCAGACGCATAGTCTTGAAGCCGCTGTAACGCATGATTACATTGAATCTTTTCATTATGAACTACCCAATATAAAAAAACCGAAACAACATCCACTGAATGTTTTGCCGAAAGCCAAAGCCAATACGGGTGTGAGTGGTTATTGGAAAGCATGTGCAGCAGTTTTGGTTGCGGCTTTAATTACACAGTTTAGCTATGATGCAGTTCGTTGGTATCAATACAAAAAAGTGGCAAATATCACTGCGTCACAAGCGATTGATCAGTTTAAATATTGGTTTGGTCAAAGCTATCCTGTGACTGAACAAACGCTGAAAAGCCAGTTCGAATCACAATTGCGTCAGAGTCAAACAGGCAATGCGCAGGCTTTGTCTTTACTGAGCCGTGTCGGGCCAGTTTTAATGCAAAACCAAATTTCTGCAAATCGTGTCAGCTATGAAGCCTCGATGTTGAATATGGAGCTAAAAGCCAATTCGGCAGAAGTACTACAAACCCTAACCAATCAATTAAAACAACAAGGTTTTAAGGTTGAATTAGGGAATATTCAACCAAGTGCCAACGGCGCGATTGGATTGGTGAAAATACAATAATGACAAAAATGGAAAACTTACAGCAACGAATAGATGGGCAAATTGAGCGCATCACTGATTATTTAGACCAACTTTCTACTCGTGAACGAGTCATGGTGATCTTTACCACGATTTTTGTTGTAGTGGCAGCGATTGGTTCGGCACTGTTTTATATGAACAAAGCTGCAAATTTTCAACAAAAGCGCGTGAATGAACTCAAAGATACTGTTGTTTGGATGCAAAGTAATGCCGTCACGATGAAACCAGCAGGTGATACACAACTGAGCGCGTTGGAAAAAGTTCAGCGTGTATCGCAACAACAGGGTTTATCCGTGGCATCTCAACAAGTCGGTGAGCAAATACAGATTGCAGTGATGCATGAAAATTATGCAATTCTGGCCAATTTTTTGACGCAATTGGTTCAAATGGGCTTAAGTATTGAAAAGATGGAATTAAGTTCTGAAGCGGGACAGGTCAAATTAACAGCGAGTGTGCAATAATCGGTAAAAATAAAGATCTGCTAAGCATGGTGTTTTATTTGTGCTGTGCCTATAATATGCCGACTTAAAAAGCAGTAGACTTTTATAGATATGTTGTATTCTCTAGCCCGCCCTTTGTTGTTTACTTTAGCACCAGAGCGTGCACATGAGCTGACATTATCGCTGTTGAAATCTTCTCACAAGATGGGAATGATGCGTCAAAACGTGGCGTCTAAACCAGTGACATGTATGGGAATCGAATTTCCTAATCCAGTTGGTTTAGCAGCCGGTCTTGATAAAAACGGTGCTTATATCGATGCGCTGGCGAGCCAGGGCTTCGGCTTTATTGAAATTGGTACAATTACCCCACTTCCACAATCAGGTAACCCTGAACCTCGTTTATTTCGTTTACCGAAAGCAAAAGCCATTATTAACCGTATGGGTTTTAACAACGATGGCGTGGATCAGCTGATCGAAAATGTCAAAGCTGCAAAATTTAAGGGTGTACTTGGGATCAATATCGGTAAAAATGCAGTTACACCTGTTGAAAAAGCAGTTGATGATTATCTGATTTGTCTAGAAAAAGTTTATAACTACGCTTCTTATATTACGGTTAATATTTCATCTCCTAACACTAAAAATCTTCGCAGCTTACAAAGCGGTGATGCTTTGACTGAACTGTTAGAGACACTCAAGAAACGTCAACTCGAGTTGGCGGATGAAAATCAACATTATGTACCCTTAGTACTTAAAGTTGCACCAGATCTAGAACCAGAAGACATTAATTTTATTGCCCAACAATTGTTAAAATTTAAAATTGATGGTCTGATTGTTACCAATACGACTTTGTCACGTGAAGGTGTTGAAGGCCTTCCATATGGTGATGAAGCAGGTGGTCTATCCGGTGCGCCAGTCTTTGAAAAAAGTACGGCATGTTTGGCGGCTTTTGCTAAAGTATTAAACGGTCAAATTCCATTGATCGGTGTAGGTGGTATTTTGTCGGGCGCGGATGCTGTTGCGAAACAAAAAGCAGGAGCTAGCCTTGTACAAGTGTATAGTGGCCTCATATATACAGGTCCGACACTTGTAAAAGACTGCGTAGACGCATTGTAAATATCATGAATACCATTGATATCTTTATACTGATTATTTTGCTCATTGGAGGGCTTAACGGTTTGCGTCAAGGATTTGTAAAAGCCTTTGCGAACTTCATTGGATGGATTCTTGCACTTGTCATTGCGGCAAAGTATGCAACCGTCCTTGCACCTTCGATGACATCTTTAAGTACAGATCCAGTGGTACAGAAGATTGCCGCGTTCGCATTTATTGTATTGTTGATTGTAGTCATGACTTGGGTCGCGACATGGTTATTGAACAGTATTTTGAAAACATTAAAGCTCGGTCCGTTAAATCGACTGGCAGGTGGTGTTTTTGGAAGCTTAAAAGGATTGTTGGTGGTGCTGATCACTATGCAGGGGCTAGGTCCTTGGGTAGAAAGTTCACCACATTGGAAACAATCTAAAATGGTTCAGTCATTATTGCCATATGCGCCTTGGGCAACCGAATTGTCCAAAGATGCTGCAAATCAAGCACTTCATCATATTCAGTCTGAAGATGCTCAGAAATCTTCAGACCTCCCATCTGAGTCGCAGAACAAGCACGGACGTTCTGGATCGGGTGAGTCAACAAATAATCCTTTTTATTAACCCTAGCTTGTCTGCGAGGTTGCTATGTGTGGAGTAGTTGGTATAGCTGGTAAATCACCTGTTAACCAAATGTTGTTTGATGCGTTAACGATGTTACAACATCGTGGACAGGATGCAGCCGGGATCGTAACTTGTCAGGATGGTCGTTTATTCCTGCGTAAAGATACGGGTATGGTACGTGATGTGTTCCACACACGTCATATGCGTGCATTACAGGGTAATTATGGTATTGGCCATGTTCGTTACCCAACTGCGGGTTCTTCTAGCAGTGCTGAAGCTCAGCCATTCTATGTAAACTCACCTTATGGCATTACGCTTGCACATAACGGTAACTTAACCAATGCTGCTGAAATTCATGATGACTTGTTCAAGACTGACTTACGTCATATGAACACCGATTCAGACTCAGAAGTATTATTAAACGTATTTGCTCACGAATTGCAAAAACGCGCAAAACTTACACCAAGCGCTGAAGATGTATTCCACGTGGTTTCACGTGTGCATGAACGTTGCAAAGGTGGTTATGCGGTTGTTGCTATGATCACCGGTCAGGGCCTTGTTGGTTTCCGTGATCCAAATGGTATTCGCCCATTGATCTACGGTTCGCGTGAGACTGAAAATGGTATGGAATATATCATTGCGTCTGAATCTGTCGCAATTACAGCGCTCGGCTTTAAGGTTGAGCGTGATATTGCACCGGGTGAAGCAATTTATATTACTGCTGATGGCGTGATGTCGACCAAGCAGTGTGCAGTAGCCCCTGAATATCGTCCTTGTATCTTTGAATACGTATATTTTGCGCGTCCAGATGCAACCATTGACGGTATTTCAGTTTACAAAGCACGTTTGAAAATGGGCGAAAAACTTGCTCAGAAAATTCTACGTGAATGGGGTGATGAGCACGATATCGATGTCGTGATCCCAATTCCTGATACTTCACGTACTTCTGCGCTCGAGCTTGCAAATACCTTAGGTGTGAAATTCCGTGAAGGCTTCATGAAGAACCGTTATATCGGTCGTACCTTCATTATGCCGGGTCAGCAACTTCGTAAGAAATCTGTGCGTCAAAAGCTCAACCCTGTAGAGCTAGAGTTCCAAGGCAAAAACGTACTCTTGGTCGATGACTCGATTGTACGTGGTACGACTTGTAACGAAATCATTCAAATGGCGCGTGATGCGGGTGCGAAAAAAGTCTTCTTTGCGTCTGCAGCACCGATGGTGAAATATCCAAACGTGTACGGGATTGATATGCCAGCCAAATCTGAACTGATTGCGTCAGAACGTAGCGTTGAAGAAATCCGTGAAATTATTGGTGCTGATCGCTTGATTTTCCAAGACTTGGAAGATCTGAAATCTGCAGTACGCACCAAGAAAGTCCCTGAGTTGCAAGACTTTGATTGCTCGGTATTTGATGGTAAATATGTGGCAGGCGGTATTGATGCTGAATATTTGGCAGCATTAGAGCGTAAGCGTAATGACTCAGCAAAAAATGAAAAGCCAGCTTATATCGATGTTAACATTGATGCAGCTTCTGTGGATTTAACAGGTGTTCGCGAAGAATAATCTGCTGAAAACACACTGAAAAAGCGGGAATTTCCCGCTTTTTTCATTTATGATGAGCAAACAAAAGACAATGTAGCTTAAGGGTATTACATTGAGACGTGTGGGTTATGATTTTATAAAAAACAAAAATATGTTTTGGCCTGTCACCATGTGTATGGCGGCAGTGTTTTTGACCGTCGCAATTATTAATGTAATTGTCGGTTTAATTGTGGGTTATTATGATTCCACTCAGTCTATCTATTGGCATGTGCTTAGCCCATTTTTAGTGGCTGCTGTGCTGCTGATTATGTTGGTTTCAGTTCTCTATGATTTTTACACCTTTCGCTTAGGCGGCTATTCACTTGCAAAACAGTTAGGTGCGCGACGTCTGAGTCTCATTGAAAGTATTCCTGAAGAAAGTGTTGTACTGCGTATGACGGAGCAACTGGCAGATACCTTTCTAATCGATACTCCTGCACTTTATGTCTTACCTGATGAAGTGGGTGTGAATGCGCTCACCGCTGGTTTTAGCCCTCGAGATACATCGATCATTTTAACCTGGGGTGCCTTACAAACCCTAGATGAGATGGAAATGTATGGTTTGCTGAGCCATGAATTTAATAAGATCTTGTCGGGGGAAGCTGCTGAAAATACCCGTTTGAAAATCTTATATAGCGGTTTGACGACCTTTAGTCAGTGGGGCAGTAAAATTGCAAAACGTGGTTTCTATAAAAATGGACAAGCACGGGACAATAAGTTTGAAACGCTCTTTGTAGCGATTGGCGCAGTTATTTGGTTGATCGGTAGTTTAGGTGTTTTGATTTCCCGCTTTATTAAATATATCTCTTTGGGTTCTCGAACCTATCGTAATGACCAGAAAACTAAACGTCTGATTCAAAATGATGCCAATATTCAAACCTTATTAAGGATTTATGTGCATCATTCAGGTTCGCAAATTCATAGTGAATATGCGGAATCGATTTCTCATATGTGTTTTGCAAACTCACTCAGTCCGCAAAACTGGATGAATATTCACCCAAGTATTGAACAGCGCATTTTTGAATTAAATCCGGCACTCATTCATGACCTGCAACTAGAAAATTTAAAAAAACTGCGAAACCAACCGCTATTTTATTTGTTCCGTTCACTAGAAGAAGCCAGTCCAGATGTTGCAACTCCATGGAACTCGCCACAACCATTACCTTTACTGCGCTTGTCACCGATCAGTTTTGCGATACGAGATGCAATTAAACCGTTGAACCCCGAGATTCGTGAAAATTGGCAGCGGCCTGAATTGATCCAACGTGCCTTGCAAACAGCAACGGGTTCGCGTGAGGTGATGGTTGCGATTTTAATGATTCGTCAGTATCGAGAGTTTATTCCGACTGAAGCTGAAGTGAGTCGTGCGATTGTGGATGCCTTATTGAATCTTGATGGTCGTGTGCATATCTCCATTTTTCATGAGGCATGTAAAAATATTGGTACCATGCCAGCAACAATTTCACGGCAGTTCTTAACCAAGCTGGCCAAGATTATTCAGGAAGATGGTGAAATTGGTTTACTCGATGCCTTGCTACTTGAAACAGTGAAATATGAGTTAAATCTTTTGCCTGCACATACACCTACATCATTAGAAGATGTAAAACCGAGTATTGTGCGTTTGATTGATGCCTTACTGCATGTGCAACAAATTAACAGTGACAATCAGCTCGACGCGCGTGAAAAAATTCTCAATCGAATCTTAACGAAAGAAGAGTTAGAGTTTTATCGCGATATATCCGATGAGCCAATTGATTTGGCTGAAATCCTGAATGATATTTCGGGATTGTTACTGCGGGAGCGTCTAAGCATCCTTGGGGTTGCAGAAGTATGTTTATGGAATGATCGAATTATCACGCAAGATGAGTTAGATGTTTTGCAGTTGCTATATTGGCGTATTGGATTTGAATCGGCTGAAATGGTTGAATTAATGCAAAAGAAAAATAGTTTAATGATCGTATAATTGTATATTGCGGCTTGATTTATGAATAAATTGTTTAATTTTAAGTCAAAAGTAGTCTGAGCAAGTCTACATAATCATTAGAGAAATAGAGTGGTCTAATTGATTTATAAAAGTTCAGCAAAACAGAGTGAATACCGTTAGAATAACAAGCCTTGAATAGGTGAAAATGAAAGCATGATTGGGCATCAGCGAAGCATAATGGCGGCAATGGGAATTGATGTATGGATTCCTCAGGCGGCTCCGTGTCAGCAATTTAGCTCAAATATTTGGCGAGATCAGGCGGATCCTGAAATAGTCTCTGAAATTCTACTCAAAAATGCGCCTCAGCCAACGCCTGTTTCATCACAGACTGAGCTTAAAAACAACGTTGATGTTGTTGTAAATCAACCTGTAGAAGCACCTAAAGATGAACCAAAGGTTGTTGATCCTGTTGAAGTTCGTCCGATTGTTCAAATCCCTTCGTTTAACTTAGAAGCCATCTGTTTGATGCACTGTGTCATTGTCATTGATGCCACAGAATTAACTGCAGAGCAGCAAGTTTTGTGGAGCAATATTCAGCGCGCAGTCAGTGCAGATTTTTTTGCCTTACAGTGGCCTTTTGGTTGGGTGAATTTGCAAGATGGACGTGGTGCAGCATCTTATGTACAAGGCTTTATCGATGCGATGAGTTTGGATAAAAATGTCATTTGCCTAGGCGAAATTCCGCATCTAGATCATGAGAAAGTGTATCCATTGGCATCTTTACAGCAAATGATAGAACAGCCTTTGTTGAAAAAACGCCTATGGCAATTTATGCAAAATAAGGTGGGACAAAATATTTAAATGACGTAAATGGAAGATTTATGCAAAAAAAAGTAGTGGTTTTTAGTCAAATAGATCAAGAAATAATTCAACGTTTAGAACAGCAATTTAAAGTTTTCCAAATTAGCCCTAAATTGGGCGATGTGAATCAGCAAATTCTTGAGCAGTCAAAAGATGCTGACGGCATGATTGGTGCGGGACGTTTATTGAATGCTTCTAATTTAGCCCATGCCTCACAATTAAAAGTCATCTCAAGTGTAAGTGTCGGTTATGATAACTATGATCTTACATTTTTAAACCAAAAAAATATATGGTTGAGCCATACTCCGCATGTATTGACGGAAACTACAGCAGATTTAGCATTTACCTTATTGATGAGTGCGGCACGTAAAGTGCCTGTATTAGATCAATGGACTAAACAAGGGCAGTGGAAGCGTACAGTGGGTCCTGAGCAATTTGGCATGGATATCTTTGCTAAAACCATCGGAATTATTGGCTTAGGACATATTGGCGCAGCGATTGGGCGTCGTGCTCGTTACGGCTTTAATATGAATGTGCTCTATCATAATCGCCGAGAAAAAATTGAATTGGCTGAATCGTTATCAGCACAATATTGCGATTTGGATGATTTGTTGCAACGTGCTGACTTTGTGGTCGTTGCAGTGGATTTAAATGCAGAATCCAAAGCTTTAATTGGTGAACGTGAGTTGGCCTTGATGCAATCGCATGCGGTATTGGTGAATATTTCACGCGGTTCAGTGATTGATGAAGCCGCTTTAATCGATGCATTAAGTCGTGGTCAAATTTTTGCAGCAGGCTTAGATGTGTATGAGCAGGAGCCACTTCAGGAATCGCCATTATTTACATTAGCCAATGTCGTGACATTGCCTCATGTAGGTTCAGCAACAGCGGCAACCCGTAAACGTATGGCAGAGTTGGCTTATCAAAATTTAGTGGATGTTTTGGTACATGAACGCGCGCCACGCTATGTGGTCAATCCAAAATTTGAATAAACAATCACAACAGTTTTCTCCATAATTCACCAAAATTCAATGCTATATTCAATGAAGTACGAATATGAAATTTAGAGAATAGACTTTGAAAAAGATTTTACTGGCATGTGGTCTCGGGCTTTGTTCGACATTGGCGCAGACGCAGTCCGTAGATTTTAGTTCATCCCCACAATTTTCTGTGCCTGAAATAGGTAGTGGCGTCGGCTTGTTGGATCAACAAAAAGAACGTGCCATTGGTGAGAAGGTGTATCGTGAGGTGCATCGTCAACTCCCTGTGACTGAAAATCCGTGGATGGAAGATCGTCTTTTATCTGTCTTTACGCATATTTTGAGCCAAACCCAACTCAACCAACCGGTCGGATTGTTATTAATTAATGATCCACAAATTAATGCTTTTGCTGTACCGGGTGGTTTATTTGCATTAAATGCGGGATTAATTAATTCAGCTCGCAACATGGATGAAGTGGCAGGGGTGATGGCGCATGAAATTGCACATGTATCACAACGTCATTACAGTCGTTCACAAGAAGCCTTTAAAGGACAAGGTTTATTGTCACTAGCTGGTATTTTGGTCGGCGCCTTGGTGGCCTCACAGGCAGATGGTGATGTCGGTGCGGCTGTAATGATGGGCTCACAAGCCGCTTTGATGGATAAGCAACTAACCTATAGCCGAAACCAAGAACGTGAAGCAGACCGTATTGGGATGCAGTATATGTACCGTGCTGGATACAATCCACAGAGCATGGCTGACTTCTTTGAAGTGATGCATCGCTCTACGAGTCGAGTGAGCTTTCTGCCTGATTTTTGGTTGACGCATCCTTTAACCACGGAGCGTATGAGCGAAGCGCGCTTACGTGCCAATCAGTTGCCTCAAGTTAAAACCAGTTTGGTTGATCAAGATTTTGAAATTCTGCGTTGGTATAGTCGAGTACTATCAGGTCAGGCGACTGAATTGCAATTAAATGCAATGGTGGCACAAAAGAACTATGCAGCTGAGTTGGCTTTGGTGAGCTTGCATATTAAACAAGGTGACTTTAGTGCTGCTCAAAAGTTATTAAATGAAGCAGCAAAACAAAATGCTTCGCATGCACTTTTTACTATTTTGCAGACCGATGTGCTGTTGGGTCAAAACAAAGCGGCTGAAGCCGTGAACGCTGTGAAAAGTTCGGCAATCATCATGCCTGAAAATCGTGCATTAAATTATAAATATGCAGAGGCTTTGATTCGAAACAAAGAATATGCACAAGCACAACTGATTCTACAGCGATTTTTACAAGCAAATCCGCGTGACTTGAGTGGTTGGCGACTGATGTTGCAAATGGCTGATGCAGACAAAGATGCAAGCTTCCGTTCGGTCAATGTGCTGCGCTATCGAGCTGAAGTAGAGTATTGGGGCGGGGATGAAGAACGCGCGATTAAATCTTTGCTACAGGCGCAGCGCATCGCCAAAGACTCGAAAAGTCTTTCTGCGAAAATCAAGCAGCGTGTAGACGAAATGCAAAATGAACGGAAATTAAAAATATAAAGATTTCAAATGTGATGCACTTATCTATGTCGATTATAAAGTGCAAATTGTAGTTTTAGTGGCTTGGATTAATCAGTGTAAACTAGCTGGATGTAAAATGTTTATGATTAAGAACTTACAAATGAAAAATATGATTTTGGCGGCCTGTCTGTTGGGCTTAGCAACGAATATTGCAGCAGCTAGCGCAGAGCAATATGTGATCGCTGTGAATGATATTAACGAAAAATATAAAACCGATGTACGACAATTTTTTAGTCAGTTAGACCCACAGCAACAGGGATTTAAAGCAGACCAGCAAGTGAAATACTGCGGTATTGTTCAGACTTATGTAAATGATCTATATCGTGCTGCAGACGAAAATCGTGCATTTTTAGATCGTGAGTACCGTAATATGAATAAGCAGGATGTGATTCAGCAGGTGATCGCATCAAAAGAGATGCAATTATTAAAAAAATATAATGTGCAATGTACCCTAAATTAAAAATAAATTTATAAGCATTTTAAATCATCACGAGAAACTGAATAAAAATGAAACTCAATGATTTTGAGATGAGTCATGGCAGAATCACGCTTCAGTTGATTCAGCGCCACGATGCAAAAGCACTTTATGAGGCGATTTGTCAAAGTATAGAAACCTTACGAATATTTCCTGCAAGTTTGGCTTGGTCCTTACAAGAACCTAATTTAGATGCTTCATTGGCATTTTGTGATTCGAGAGTGTTGGCTGCGTTAAATCAGGAAAATTTTGTTTATGTGATTCGTGAGCAACAGTCGCATAACTTTTTAGGTGTCATGGATATTCATCAAATCAATTGGATGGAAAACCAAGCTGCCGTTGGATTTTGGGGAAATGTTGAATTTAAAGGGCAGGGCTTGATGACAGAAGCTTTGCAGTTATTTGTGGATCAATTATTGAATGATCTAGGATTTCAGCAATTAAACGCTATTGTAGATGTAGAAAACAAGCGAGCACGACGTCTATGTGAACGAGCAAATTTTAAATTGATTGAAATCGAACAAGCTGCAATTCAAAATCCAGTAGATGGAAGTTGGCGAGATATTTGTAAGTATGAAATCGTTAGATAAGAAAGAAAATTATAAATGATGAATAAATTTGAATTTTTTTTGAATTTGGATAATTTGGCTATTTAAGTCATCAGTGTACTTAAATAGACCAAATCAAACAATATAGATGAAAGATTAAGAGAGTTTCGCTTTAATTTTAGCTGAAACTTGTGCAGGATCGGCACGTCCGGCTATGAGCGGACGTAGAGAGTTCATCACCTTACCCATATCTTTCATGCTAGTAGCTTCTTGCGCAGTAATTGTTTGCGCAATGATGGAATCAAGTTCTTCCTCAGTCATAGCTTCTGGTAGAAATTGAGATAACACCTCAATCTCGGCTTGTTCCTTACTAGCTAAATCATCTCGATTTGCACCTAAAAAGGCTTTAACCGATTCTTTGCGTTGTTTGATTTGCTTTTCAATGACCGCAAGAACTTGCTTATCGTCAAGCTCTATGCGCTCATCGACTTCGATTTGCTTGATTGCTGCCTGTAGACTACGTATTACCGTTAACTTGTCCATTTCTTTAGCACGCATAGCGGCTTTTAAAACTTCAGTTATTTGGTTTTTTAAAGTAGTCATTTATCTTGTCCAGGTTAGTCAATCAATCACAAATTAATCTTAGTAAAGGCGAGTAGTACGTACTGATTCGCGAGCCAATTTCTTTTGGTAGCGTTTAACAGCAGCAGCTTTTTTACGTTTACGTTCTTGAGTTGGTTTTTCGTAGAATTCACGTTTACGAACGTCAGCAAGAACACCCGCTTTTTCGCATGAACGTTTGAAACGACGGATAGCTACGTCTACTGGTTCGCCTTCTTTCAATTTAACTTGTGGCATGAAGAATCCTCATTAAGTTATGGATAAGATCTCGGGTCGAATTACCCTTGATCACAAGTGAAGGTCAGTATTTTACTCATTTACATCTCATATCACAAGTCTATAATAGGTTTCGCAATATTTTGAAATGGGCAAAAGGCAGTTTAATGATCGTTTTAGGCTTGGAAACTTCGTGTGATGAAACAGGACTCGCACTCTACGATAGTGAGCAAGGATTACGCGGACAAGTATTGTATAGCCAAATCAAACTGCATGCAGAATATGGTGGTGTGGTACCTGAATTAGCTTCACGTGACCATGTGCGTAAGTTAATTCCGTTATTAAAACAATTGCTTGAAGAAAGTAAAGTTGATAAATCTGAAATTGATGCCATCGTATATACTCGCGGGCCGGGCTTGATGGGTGCATTAATGACAGGCGCATTGTTTGGTCGTACGTTGGCATTTGCACTGAATAAACCTGCAATTGGTGTACATCATATGGAAGGTCATATGTTGGCGCCTTTGTTGTCTAAAACTCCACCAGAATTTCCATTTGTGGCACTTTTAGTCTCTGGCGGACATACTCAATTGATGGCCGCTTATGGAATTGGTCAATATGAATTATTGGGTGAGTCGATTGATGATGCAGCAGGTGAGGCATTCGATAAAGTCGCTAAAATGATGGGTCTACCATACCCTGGTGGTCCAAATATTTCGAAATTGGCGATCAATGGTGACATCAATGCCTTTGAATTTCCACGTCCAATGCTACACCAAGGTTTAGATTTCTCATTTAGTGGTTTAAAAACTGCCGTTTCAGTTCAATTGAAAAAAGTTGAAGGCGAAGGTCGTGAGGCGGATATCGCTGCATCATTCCAAGAAGCGTTGGTTGATACATTGGTGAAAAAATCAGTGAAGGCCTTAAAACAAACGGGTTTAAAACGTTTAGTAATTGCCGGCGGTGTAAGTGCAAACAAGCGTTTACGTGAGCGTTTAGAGGCTGATTTGGCAAAAATCCGTGCAAATGTGTTTTATGCAGAACCTGCGCTGTGTACAGATAATGGTGCAATGATTGCGTTTGCAGGTTATCAGCGTCTTAAAGCGGGTCAGCATGATGATTTGTCTGTTACAACTACACCGCGTTGGCCGATGACGGAATTAAGTAATCCAAACGAAGCGTAAAAATCGTTAAAAAAAGAACCGCATTTGCGGTTCTTTTTTTAATCTAAATTTGAAAATAACTGCGCGCTGCTGATTTTTCGCATAAATCCTGCACGTTTTAATGCCAATGTCACCATGTTGGTATTGCAAGATTGAATGCCTTCAAAATTACCAAGATCTTCTGTAATGAGTTTCCATAAATCACTTGAATCATTACATAGGACATGCCAGAAAAATTGTGAATCTCCACTAATGCCAAATAGGCAGCGTGTGTTTTTAAGTTCAGACAAGGTCTTGGCAATTTGATTTGCTGCATCTGGACGAGCTTTAATCAAAATAATCGCTTCGGACTTATAGCCCATCAAACTGGGTTCTACATCGACACGAATGTTGAAAATGCCTTCTTCCAATAAATCATTCAATAATTTCTGCGTTTTATGTTCACTGAGTTCGATTTGCTCTGCCAAACTTTTAATAGATGAACGCCCATCAATAGACAGAGCATGAATCAGTTTTAACTCTATTTCAGTCAAACTTCTAAAATTGACGTTTTTATCGCTTGTACCTTCTAAAGCTTTGGGTTTGCTTGCCCAAGTAAATGGTTTTAATACGGCTTGGGTTTCTACGGTTTTAATATCCGGAATATGCGTAACAAAATCATGCATCCAAACAGAGAGATCGGCGGCCTTTTCTAATCCAATTTCAAGGAAAATATCGGCAAGTCCTGTGGTTAGAAAAACAATGCGTACTTCTGGACGGTTTGCAAAAAATTGCGCAACTTCTTTTTCCTTCCCAAATTTCACACTGATCCAGACATGAACGGTGTAACCCTTATTAACAACCACAGGATTTAATTCAATTGCAGTTCGTATAACTTGGTCATCTAGCAACTTACCTAGACGTCGAGACAACTTTTTTTCAGGGACATCACTAATCTGGCTCAGTTCTCGCCATGATCCTCTCGGATTGGAGATAAGAGCTTTGATGCATGCAGTATCGATTTCGTCGAAACTAAAAGATTCACTCATGATGATTGACTTGTCTAAAAACTATTTATAATCTAAATTTAAGTCTAGAAAATAAAATATAACCTGTATTTATGTCTAAATATTAAATGAGACGCTTATGGATGAGTCAAAAATGCAAAACTCAATTTCCACACAAGGAAATGTATCACAAAAGAAAGTTATTCTTGCAGGAACTGTAGGAAATGCTATTGAATGGTTCGATTGGACGATTTATGCAACTTTTGCAGTATTTTTCGCGAAACAATTTTTCCCTTCAGATGATCCAACTGCATCCTTGCTTGCGACCTTCGCAATTTTTGCTGTAGGTTTCTTCATGCGCCCATTAGGTGGAATCGTATTGGGGATCTTTTCTGACCGCTATGGTCGAAAAGCAGCTTTGGCCGCAACCATCATAATGATGGCAGGTGGTTCTTTGATGATAGGTCTTTCACCAACCTATGAATCAATTGGTATTTTTGCGCCGATTATTTTGGTATTAGCGCGATTACTTCAGGGTTTATCTTTGGGTGGTGAGTTCGCTTCAGCGGCAACTTATCTTTCAGAGATGGCACCGAAAAATAAACGCGGATTCTATTCAAGCTTTATGTTTTTTAGTTCAGCGATTGGTATTTTGATGGCCTCAGGTCTTGCTTGGGCTTTAACAAGTACTTTAACTGAAACGCAAATGAGCGAATACGGATGGCGTATTCCGTTTATTTTGGGTGCGATTGGCGGCTTGGTGGGTATGTGGATTCGTAAATCAGTACCTGATAGCGAAATGACCCATAAAAAAGAATCAGTAAAAAATCCTTTGGTAGTACTGGTTAAACGTCATCCGAAAGAAACGCTTCGTATTGTGGGTATTTCTATCTTAACAACATTTGCATTCTATATTTTTGTGGTCTATGTCCCGACCTATGCCATTAAAGTTTTAGGCGCAGAGCCACAAACAGCCTTTGCTGCAAATACTGTTGGCTTAATTATCTTTATGTTGTGTCAGCCTGTATTTGGCTGGCTATCAGACAAAATTGGGCGTAAACCACAGTTGATCGTATTTGCTGTGGGATATTTAGTGTTCTTTTATCCAATCATTAAATGGATGGATGGCACGTTTGCATCAATTTTATTGGTCGAGCTTTTCGGCTTGGTTTTATATGCTTTATATACCGCCATTGGCCCAGCTGTCATGTCTGAACAGTTTCCGACAGAAGTTCGTGCAGTTGGCATTGGCGCACCCTACAACTTGATGGTGGCTTTACTCGGCGGCACAACACCGTATGTGCTAACTTGGCTACAAAGTATTGGTAAACAAGATTATTTCTACTTTATGGTATTGGTTGGCGCATTATTAACATTAATCACATTTATGAAAATGCCTGAAACGGCAGGAAAAGGTTTGGAAGATATAAAATGAATATTGTGAATTTATCTGCACTTGAGCTTGGTCGCCAGATTGCCTGCAAAAAGATAACTTCAGTAGAGACAGTTCAATTTTATATTGATCGAAACCAAACATTTAAACATCTAGATTGTATTTCGGAATTATTCGAAATCGAGGCTTTGCAACAGGCACAACACTTAGATGAGTTGCTTCAGCAAGGCACACGATTGAGTCCATTTCATGGTGTGCCAATTTTACTAAAGGATAATCTGGATGTAGCGGGTCATATCACCTATGCAGGTACGGTTTATTTAGATCAAAAAGCGCAAGCGAACTGTAAACTGGTTGATCAATTGCAAGATTTAGGTTTTGTGATTTTAGGTAAAACTAAAATGACCGAGTTGGCTTTTGGTTTGTCTGGTCAAAATCCAATGCAAGGCACACCTAAAAACCCGTGGGCAGAGCAGCAATTTGCACCGGGTGGATCATCTTCAGGTTCAGCGGTTGCTGTGGCTAGTGGTCTTAGTCCTATGGCCTTTGGCGGTGATACAGGTGGTTCGATTCGTACACCAGCAGCATTAAATGGCATATTTGGTTTTAAACCTTCAGCCCATAAAATTGCCGACACGGGTGCAGTACCTTTATCCAAAACTTTAGATACTCTAGGGCCTTTTGCACGATTTGCAGATGATATTAGCGCTTTAGTCAATGTACTGATGGATGTAGATGTTGGAGCGGCATCAAGTCAAAATGTAATTTATGCTTTAGATGAATCTGCATTTCCATATCCGCTTGAGCCTGAGGTATTAATACTTTGGCGCGAAGGGCTAAAACGCATTGAATCATTGGGAATCGAAATTAAAAACTGGCAACCACCTGCACATTTCGATTTTCATAATTTATCGGACCGGACGTCTGACATTATTGCTTATGAAAGTTATTTATATCATGGTGATACAGCTGAAAATGCTGAAACACAGATGTGGGAATTAGTTCGTCAGCGTGTGCTGCGCGGTAAGAGTGTTACACAGGAAAAATACGAGTCATTGATTGCAGAGCGAACTAAGTTTCAGCAAACATTTAAAGCTTCTTTAAATGGTCAATGTTTGCTGTTTCCAGTGAGCCCATTCCTTGCAGCTGTATCAAGCTCAATGGATATCGAGTTTAGTCATGTGGGTGAATACACGCGTCCATTTAACTATTTAGATGCACCAAGTTATGCTTTTCCAATGGCTCAAAGTGAAAGCGGACTGCCGATGGGTATTCAGTTGGTTTCATATCAAGCTAATGATATTAATGTGGTAAACACAGTGCAGAAAATTGCCAATGGTTTAGGTATTCGTTCTGTGCTTCCACCTATTTGTCAGAATTAACGAATCATTTGTCATATTCAATAAAAAAGAACCGCTATAGCGGTTCTTTTTTATTTAGTTTTTTGGCTCTAGGCTTGTTTAAGTTGTTCTGACCCAATCCAATGCTTTGAAAATTGATAAGCAGCACGCCCTGAACGTTGCCCACGACCTTGACACCAACGTAGTGCCTCAGCACGCGCTTCATCTGTCCATGGCATTGCAGCTTTAGCCAAATAATGTTCAACAATTTCTAAATATAAATTTTGATCCATTGGATAAAAAGACAGCCACATCCCAAAGCGGTCAGAAAGAGATATTTTTTCTTCAATCGCTTCTTGTGGATGGAGCTCAGTATATTGAGGCACATCTACCTTGGTTACAGGTGTGTTTTCATGCATGAATTCAGGCAATAAATGACGACGGTTACTGGTAGCATAAATAATAAAATTACTCGAACCTGATTGTAATGAACCATCTAAAACACTTTTTAAACTGCGATAGTTTTCATCTTCAGCATTGAATGCCAAATCATCACAATATACGATAAATTTTTCAGGGCGATGTTCAATCAACTTTTGGATTTCTGGCAAATCAGATAAATCATCACGCTCAATTTCAATTAAACGTAAACCTTGGTCTGCATAATGGGTGAGCAGAGCACGGACGATGGATGATTTACCTGTACCACGAGAGCCAGTGAGTAAAACATCATTGGCAGGTAAGCCTTTTATAAACTGTAAAGTGTTTTGAATCACTTTTTCTTTTTGACGCTCAATTCCTTTTAAATCTTCTAAATACATGACTTTGGGCTGTTGAATGGCTTTAAGCTGTTTATCTTGCCATTTAAACGCGATACTCGAAAAATCGGGTGCTTGTTTAAGCTCAGGCAAACTGTGCTGTAGTTGTAAGAGTACAGTAGATAGCGATTGAAGGATGTTGTCAGGTAAATCAATTGTAGCCATGATAAGTCAGCTTGTCGTGTCTTGTTGTTGGTTAGTATATGACAGCAGTGTACATCAATAATGCAGTTATAATTGCTGAAATATGTCAAAGTTAAATGATTGTTCTGGCAGATCTGCGCTATTCGAACAACCAAAAAGTTGTTATAAATCTAGCCGAGTGAACAGTTTAAAATGTGCTGAGGGATAGTCATGTTGTTTACAGAGTTTTCAAAAAGTATTAATCCACATCAGGCATATCGGATAAAAAAATTAAAGCGTCAGCTCGACCGTGCTGAATGTTATGAAGAATGGAAAGATATCGCACTTAAAATAGATGAAGAATCGGGTGCGCAAGAATGGAAACTCGATAATAGTTCACCGTATTTTGATGCAGAAATTATTACTCATCGTTTAGGGTTGCTGAGACGATATCGAGCTCAGAAACGTACTCGAGATTTGATGTATATTTTAAGTGAAGGTTTAACTTATGATGTGGGCAATATTGCCCATCCCTTGCTGTTTACAGTAGCCTACGTCGGCACCAAAAAAATTATTGAAGACTATGTTGATGAGGTGAGTCAAAGTTTGGCTTTTATCGCATCCGAAGAATGCGTTTGTCTCAATGCCGCACAAAAAATTGAATTTTTTGAACAAAGCCAAAAAGCGTATGGTCAACCTGTTTTGATGTTTTCAGGCGGTTCAACTTTAGGTTTGTTTCATACCGGTGTGTGTAAAGCGCTGATGGAACAAGACCTCATGCCAAAAGTTCTGTCTGGTTCCAGTGCTGGCGCCATTATGACCGGGATGTTGGGTGTATCTAAACCGTCAGAATTTACCAATTTATTAAACGGACAAAACTTCTTTAGTGAGGCATTTCACTTTCGTAAATTGACTGAGTTAGTGCAGGGTAATGGCGGTTTGGCAGATGTAAAATATCTGAAAAAGTTTTTGGTTGAAAACTTAGGTGACTTAACTTTTGCCGAAGCATATAAGCAATCAGGTCTACATATCAATGTGGCAGTTGCGCCTTATGATGCATCACAAGATGCAAGAATTATGAATGCGTATACCTCACCCGATTTGTTGGTATGGAGTGCGGTGTTGGCATCTTGTGCAGTGCCTATTCTATTTCCACCGGTACGACTGACCAGTAAGCGTTATGACGGGCAATTTACGCCATATATGTCGGCTACACGTTGGGTGGATGGTAGTGTGCGCAGTGATTTCCCACAGGAGAAAATGGCGCGTCTATATAATATTAATTATAGTATCGCCAGTCAGGTCAATCCGCATATTGTGCCATTTATGCAGGATGATGCTTCACGTTTTCGTAAAAGCATGTTGAGTTGGCCTGAGCGGATCGTTCGTCGTCAAGGCAAGGTGATTAGTAAAGGGGTGATGGATTTTGCCCGTGAGCGTGCAGGAAGTATTCCACCGGTAAGACGTTTGCTTGATCATGGTTATGGTGTGGTGGATCAGCGTTATTATGGTGATGTCAATATTGTTGGGAAATATGGCTTAAGACACTATAGTTATATGTTGCAAAATCCGCGACCTTATCTGTTTAAGGTCTTGCAGCGTGAAGGTGAAAGAGCCACATGGCCGAAAATTTCATTAATCGAAACGCAAGCCCGCATCGGTAAGACCATTCAGCATTGTTTGGAATTATTAAATTATCAAAATGCACCCAATCAACGCCATGCAGAATTTATTGCGGTTTAAATCCACAGATTTAACGCAAATCATTTATGAGCCAAAAACCAAATCCAAAAGTTTGGTTTTTGGCCGTCGTCTATATCAATTTCAATTCAATCAACAACTTTATTGGCTCAAGGCGCAAGTCAGTAACAGCAGCCTTGAACATGCAGCTAGTTTTGGTCATGAAATTGAGCTGTATAAACTATTCAGTCAAGCGTCTAGACAAAACAGCATCACGTTACCTTTTCAAGTGATAAAAGAGAAGCATCTCAGTATTCAGCAAGAGCCTATTGATCACTTATTAATACTGCCCAATGCTGAGCCTTGGTTCTTACAGCCTGTATCGAATTTGAGCATTGAGCAGGTGAGGCAAGTGCTATGGCAAGCAATCGATGTGGTTGAACGATTAAGCTTGCACGGTTGGATACATGCAGATTTAAAACAAGAGCATTTTGTGAATTGGCAAGGGCAGTGCAGACTCATCGACTTTGAGCAAGCGCTCCCGTTGGCTGTTGACCAGCAAAATGCCTTAACTGCGACACCACGTTATATGGCTCCAGAACTTTTCCATGGACAAGCAAAATCTTTGCACAGTGATATCTATGCGCTGGGGATTATTTTCTTGGAATGGCTGACATCACAGCGTTTAGAGGCGAAAAACTATCAAGATTGGGCCTATTTACATTGCCAACGCTTAAAGCTTGATCTGCCAATGCAATATCAAGGGTTTAGTCAGCTATTGCAACACATGTTGATGAAGCAAAAAAATGACAGATTGGTGGATTTTTATCGCTTAAAAAGCGACTTAGTTGCTGAATTTGCTTAAGAAAAATACAAAAAAAGCACTATTGTTTTTTATTTAAACAAACAAGATGCTTTTTTATAAAAAAGGCTTGTCATGTAGGGGTGATCTCTATAATATACACAGCCATCGGGGACGTGGCGAAATTGGTAGACGCACTGGATTTAGGTTCCAGCGCCGCGAGGTGTGAGAGTTCGAGTCTCTCCGTCCCCACCACTGAATTACTAAACATGAGTTTGGTAATGAAGGTCACAGAGGATTGGTGTAATGGTAGCATGACGGTCTCCAAAACCGTTCGTCAAGGTTCGAATCCTTGATCCTCTGCCAAGTTTTAAAAAGTCTGACATTGTCAGCAACCCTGTTGGGGACGTGGCGAAATTGGTAGACGCACTGGATTTAGGTTCCAGCGCCGCGAGGTGTGAGAGTTCGAGTCTCTCCGTCCCCACCACTTAATTTATTAAGTTGCCAAATAAACAGGTTTTTAAAACAAATTAAAGTCTGACATTGTCAGCACCCGAGTTGGGGACGTGGCGAAATTGGTAGACGCACTGGATTTAGGTTCCAGCGCCGCGAGGTGTGAGAGTTCGAGTCTCTCCGTCCCCACCATTAGATTAAGCAAGGTTTTATACCTTGCTTTTTTGTTTTTGAAATTCGAAAAAATCAGTGTCTCAAACGTGGTTTTTTTGAAAACATAATCTAATGAAATAAATCTAATGAAAGATGATGAACCAAGAGATACAGCAAGATGTCTAATCTTGCTTTTTTATTGTCTGAAATTTATCTCGTTAAAAATGAGTCAGTAAAACAAAGGTGAAAAAAAGCCCGCATATACGGGCAAATTTAGAAATGCGGATTCGAATTAAATCATTTATTTCAAATCGTTCGAATAAATTATAGAGAAGATTACGCCTTTAGATGATCTTCAAACTCTTCACCGAGCTGCATGGCCAAAGCATTACCAGACAAATCTACAGTCACTAGACCATATTCTTTTTTAAAACTGAATGTAAATCCACGATTATCTGCCAGTGTACGAACAGAATATCCTAACTTTTCTAACCAAAGACGGAAGGCAACTAAATTTTTTGCTTTAACCACTTTTTTCACGAGCGAACTCCTTATCAATCATTAAAATATTAAATAGGGGTGTCAAAATATTTTTTAAAGGGGAAATGGAAAACTTTTATTTAAAATATGAAATTTTGATGGATAAATAAACAGATTATCGGCTTATAAATTGTATAAATTCATTTAACTCGCTGTTTTATAACAATCTAAACTTAATGTAAGTAAATATAACGTATTTTGAAAATTTGGGTTTTAATTGCTGGCTTAAAATCTATCCTATGCCTATAGAGAAGCTGTGTGCAAAATAAGCGATGACTTAACTTAGAAAGTATAGTGGATTAGGTGTGCAGTATTGATTGCAAATAAAGACTTGTTCACAGCCAAATTAACTGGATAGGTGAGCATGCAAAGCTATTTCACATCAAGATTTGTCGAAATGCTTTTATACTATATCCCATCGATATAAATAGATTGAACGCATGCAAAACATTGAGCACGATGTCAAAGCAAAAATTGAACAGATGCAACAAGCAGGGCAGACGCCTGTTGCGGTGATGCTTGGACATGAAGATTGGTTGGTCTTTTCGGAGCAATCCAAAGTGGCATATACGCCTTTTGGCAGTGCGCGACGTTATCAGCCTGCATTAGGTGGTTTATTGATGGTACGTATCGATGAAATGCAAGCCGTACGAGTTGTGACTCAAGCCGAATTGGATGATTTTGCTGCAACCAATCAAATTTTATAAATAAAATGATGAATCGGCCCGAAATATTCATCACAAATAAAACAGTTTATTTGTGATGAAATCTTAAATGCTTATAACTCGCAATCCAATTAAAAATTGTCTTTGAGTTCTCTTAAGCGCTGAAACGCTTCAACACTTTCTGCACGTAAAAATGGATTGGTTTCTAGTTCTAATTCAATGCTGCTTGGCAAAGTACATTTCCCGAGCATGCGTAGGGATTCAACCTCATCAAACCGCTGTTGTATGGCAAGGTTGTCAGGTTCAACATGCCGCGCAAACTGCGCATTCGATAGGGTGTATTCGTGAGTACAATACACTTGAGTTTCAGCAGGGAATGCGGCTATACGGTTCAAGGAATCGTACATTTGTTGAAAGGTGCCTTCAAATACACGTCCACAGCCCATAGCAAATAATACATCGCCACAGAAAAGTGTATGAATGTCATCGATAAAATATACGATATGACCGAGGGTGTGGCCGGGCGTTGCTGTTATTTCAACTTCAAGACCATGAAATTCAAAACGGTCATTATGATCGAGAGGAAAATTCACCCATGGAATACGGCTTAATTCTGCACGGGGGCCGTAAACGGCAATGTTTTTATTTTGAATAAGTTCAGGTACACCACCGACGTGATCTTTATGCCAATGCGTTAGCCAAATTTGCGTAAGATTGAGCTGATATACCTGACAATAGCGCTCGACCAAAGCGGCTTCAGTAGGATCTACTGCAATGACATCATGGCTTTCGGTGTGCTCAAGCAGCCAAATATAATTTTGCAGTGAATTTTTGACATCCAATGTATGTATTTTAAACGTCATATCCATTCATTCAATATTTTAAATTAAGTTAAAGTTAGCATGAAAATGCTCAAAAGGTATGATTATCGATTTTCAACCCTAAATAAACGACAGAGTTCATAGCGCTATTTTAGTCTGGTGTCTCGTCTACAGATACAGGATTACCAATGGTATAAAAGTGCCCGCCAGCAATATGGTGTAGGCTTTTCCATTCATCTGCTACTTCATGATAATACCAATGTCCGTTACGGAAGACGCGGTCGTCTGCATAGGCAGCAATGACTTCGCCAATAAACAGATCGTGCGCTCGTTGATTGTGCGGCTCAGGAATAAGTTTGCACAGTAGCCAAGCAGCACAACCTTCAACCACAGGAATATCTGAGGCATTAAATTGAAATAATTCCACGCCACATTGGCGTAATTTTTCTGGCGCATCACGTTGGCTCATCATGCCAAGTGCATAGACCAGTTTGAGTTGTTTCAGTGTTGGTACTTGTAAGGCGAAATAACCTGAATTTTCAATAATCTCACGTGTTTTAGTTGATTTATCCAGTACTACCGTCACTTTTGCAGGATTGAACTCTAAGGCGCATGCCCATGCCGCAGTCATCACACCGGTATGGGTTTGATCCTGAGCAGAGACGAGCACAGTCGGCCCATGATTTAAAAGTCGGTATGATTTTTCTAAAGGAACGGGGTGAATATGCGTTTTCAAAATTGTGCCTATATTTAAGTTCATCTAAAACTTAGATGTTTTATTAAAAAGTGTTGCTACATAGCATATAACGCATGAAATATTTTCAAAAGCCTTTAATATAAATCACTAAATCAGGAGTTCAATCAATGAAAATGTATCAAGTAGACGCATTTACCCAAGTGTTATTTAAAGGTAACCCAGCGGCGGTTTTGGTGTTGGATGAATGGTTAGATGAAAACTTGATGCAACAGATTGCTTTGGAAAATAATCTGTCTGAAACTGCATTTGTGAAAAAAATTGACAGCAGTAATTATGAAATTCGTTGGTTTACACCGACCACTGAAGTGGACTTTTGTGGACATGCGACATTGGCCAGTAGTTATGTGCTTTTTGAGTTTTATACGGCTGAAAAAAATATCCAATTTCATGTCAAAAATCTCGGTATTTTTAGCGTAAATAAAGCTGAAGATGGAAAAATTCTGATGAATTTCCCTGTGCGTCGGGCACAGGTCGTGAGCGATTATCCTGAAGAGCTACGTTTAGGGTTGAGTCAACCTTTTAAGCAGGTTTATTTGAATGCGCAGGCGTATATCGTGGAATACGAAACGGCTCAGCAAGTCTTAGATGAACAACCGAATTTTGAAATTTTAAAACGACTGGGCAAAATCCGAACCGCAATTACAGCACCGGGTACGATTACCGATGTTGCAATCACTGCGGCTGCTCAACAATATGACTGCATTTCACGCTATTTTGCACCGGGTAATGGCATCAATGAAGATCCTGTTACGGGTTCTATTCATACTGGAATCGTCCCTATTTGGGCAGAACGTCTAGAAAAACGTCAGATCTTGGCGTATCAAGCTTCGAGTCGTGGTGGTGAGTTACACTGTCAAATGCTTGAAAATGACCGTATAGAAATCTCAGGCTATGCTTGTTTATATATGCAGTCTGACATTTATATCTGAACATAAATCAAATACATGCTGTCTCATTCTGCAGCATGTATTTAATAAAAAGTAACTATTAATCCAGAAAAGCTCAGCATAAAATCAAAACCAATCTGATCGACAGCACTGCGCTGATCGATGCTAAATATAAAGGACACTTGAATTACATGCGTATTAAACATTTAACGCTTTCACTTTTTTTTGCAGGTTTAAGTACAAGCCTCTTTGCTCAACCTGTATTGGTTAAAACTGAACAAGCCATTGAAGAATATAAATTAGACAACGGTTTTCGTGTGGTTTTGGCGCAAAACGATAAAGAAAGCAAAGTGTTTATGAATACGGTGTATTTCACGGGTTCATTAAATGACCCTGCGGGCAAAGGTGGTTTGGCACATTTGCTTGAACATTTAGCTTTTAAAGGCACTGAAAATGTCAAAGGTGATGAATTTCAGCGTCGCTTAGATCAATTCACGCTGATGACCAATGCAAGTACAGATTATTATTCAACGAAATATACCAATGTGATTCGTCCTGAACAAAGTTCAATCGATCAAGTTTTGCATTTAGAAGCAGAACGGATGGATAAATTGGTACTTCAGGAAAAGTTTGTACCAACAGAAATTGATATCGTTAAGCGTGAACGTGAAATTCGTTTAGATCAGCCATTTTCAGTGTTAATCGACCAAGTTTTAAAAGAAGCCTATGGCAATCAATCTTTAGGTCGTTTACCGATTGGTGATTTGAAAGAACTTCAATCGATCAATATGAACGAATTAAACCAGTTCTATCGCCGTTGGTATGTGCCAAATAATGCAGTGATGGTGATTTCTGGTAAGTTTGATAAAGCGGCTGTATTAAAACAAATTGATCAACAATTTAGCCCAATTGCCGCACGTCAAATTCCTGAACAAGCCAAAGTCCCTAAATTAGATGGAACGAAATTAAAGCAACGCGAATTTACCGTTCATAAGGGCAGTGACTTTGGCAAATTTAATATTTATTTAAATGGTGCAGTCGAACCGATTAAAACCGCTTTGGCGGTATCTCCAACTTTGTATACCTTACAGCCAAGTGGGCATTTGTATCAAAGCATGGTGGAAACAGGGACAGCAACCGCAGTTCAATCCACCACATGGTTAGATAAAGATTTTAATTTGGTGTTTATGGGGGCGATATATGGCCCAAGTCATGATGCTAACAAAGTGGCAACCAGTCTGGCACAAGGTGTAGAGCAGAATAAAGCCTTTAATGACGTCGAGCTAAACCGTGTTAAAAGCCTGACTCGAAATATGGCTGACAATGTCAAAAATAGCGCAACAGCACTTGGCGAGCGTCTTAGTTCTTATACTGTGGCTTATAACGGGGACTGGTCTCAATATTTCCGAGACTTAGATAAAGTACAAAAGCTGAATGTAAGCGACGTGAATCAGGTGTATAAGGATTTTCTAAAGCCTGAATACCGTGTCACAGGAAATATTCTGCCTACACCTGAAGATCAAAAGAAAGCACAGCAACAAGCAGCGTCGAAACCTGCTGAAACTTTAGATCAGCAAGCGCCTGCAGAAGAGCCATTGAAAGATGCGAGTGTTTATCGAGCTGAAGTGAAGCAATATGTAGCTGAGTCTAAGCAATATCTAAATCAGAAAGAAAAACAGATTCAGCGAGCTAAATTTAAAAACGGCATTCAGTATGCATTGTTTCCAACCAAAACTCGTGATGACAAGACTTATGCAACAATTGCATTGGATTTTGGTACAGCACAAAGCTTAATGAATAAAGGGGAGTTGCTAGATTTAACAGCTTACCTCATGTTCCGTGCATCTAAAGATCAAAGCTTACAGCAAATTGCCGATAAAATTATTGATGTCGGTGGCGGTGCAACGGTTAGTGCAAATGATAATGGCCTCATGATTCAAGTGGTTGCTCGTAAAGAAAAATTTGCAGAATTTTTGCAATATGTCATTGATGTTATTAAAGCTCCAGCATTTGAAGAGTCACAATTTGATTTAATCAAAGCGCAAAGTTTATCGAGTTTAGATCGACCTTATACAGAGCCGGATACCGTTGCTGCAATGACGCTGTCGCGTATTGTCGAGATCTATCAACCGGGGGATATTCGTTATCACTTCGAACCGGAACTTACGAAAAAACAAATTGAGTCGGCTACACGTGATCAAGTGCAGCAGTTACATCAAAAATTCTTTAAAACACAGCATGCACAAATTGCGGTAACAGGTGATTTTGATACCAAGCAAATAGAAAAAATTCTGAAAAAAGAATTTGCAGATTGGAAAACCAGCGAGCCATATCAACGCTTAGAGTCTACGTTTACGACATATCCTGCACAGAAAGTGCATGCATTGTCTGAACAGCGTGAGTTTGGTAGTTACCAAGCCATTATGACTCTACCTGTAGGTGTGGAGCATACTGATTCTCCTGCACTACAAGTATTACGCCACATACTTGGTGATTCACAGTTGTCTTCACGTCTAGCTCAAGAGTTACGTGAAAAGAATGCATTGGTTTATGGTTTTAGTGCAGAGATTAATTTTGATGAGTGGGTGAATTCGGGTGTCCTGAGTATTGATGCAAACTACACTGCAGGTAAATCTGCACAAGTTTCTCAGTCTGTTCATAAAGTTTTGCAAAACTTATTGAAAAATGGCGTGACGGAACAGGAAGTAGAAGCAGCCAAAGCCAGTATTTTGAAAAAGCGTTTAACTGCACTTGAAGATGACCGTCGCATTCATAGTATGTTGATTCCACAGTTAGAAAAAGGTCGTGATTTAAACTATCGTGAAAAGCGTGATCAACGCATTGCTAGTTTGACCAAAGCGGATGTTAATGCTGTCATCAAAAAATATATTCAACCTGAGCGTTTGGTTGAGGTGATGGCTGACCAATATGGTCAAGCCGCAAAATCTACTCAAAAATAAACCGAATAAAAAAATCCTCCAGATGGAGGATTTTTTTTGAGCTGCAATGGATAACTTGATAGCAAGATTTTCTTAACGAACTTATAGGCGGTAGAACTGACGGGCATTTTGTTGGAAGACTAAAGTCAGTGCATCAGGATCATAACTCGCGACCGCATCTGAAAAGGCGTCAATAATATTCACCAAAGATGCACTCACACTATCCATCGGGAAGTTAGAACCAAACATCACACGATATTTCCCAAAGCATTGTAGAGCATGAGAAATAAGCGGGAAGGCACAATCGAAAATCTCTTGTTTGGATGCAAGGCGTTGTTCTTTATGAAACTGATGACCCAACACCGGCATGAATAAACCAGACATTTTAGTATAAACATTTGGGCAACTTGCCAGTTCGGCTAAATCATCTTTCCAACGAAACAAGATATTGTCACGTGAAGTTTGGGTTAAGCCTGTATGTGAGCCCACAGGTCCAAACGCACCCACAGGTGTCCCAAAATGATCCAGCACGATAGAGGTTTCTGGGAAAGCACGTGCTAAAGCGGTTAAATCACGAATCTGGTCTGAATAAACCCATGCATCAAAACTTAAGTTCATTTGAGCAAGGGCTTCAAAACCTTTCATAAATTTTTTATTGGTATAGAGATGCGGCTCATTGGTCCATGCATGAACCTTTGGGTCTTCATGTACAGCTGCCATTTTCCGTATGCCACGAAAATGTGGAGACGCTTGTTTATGCATTTTAAGAATTTTCTTAAAACTACTGTCACATGGGTCTGCAGTGCCGACTATGGCACCAAGTTTAATTTTTTGAGCATTAAAATCTAAGGATTCAATAAACTTGGTTTCACCAACCACCCCTTTACCTTTATGGTCATGCCAGCTCGCTTCTACATGTACGATTTGATCAACCAAATAATGTCCTGCATCTTGCTTATAATTTTCAGGCAAATACGGTGTTGTCACATGTTTGGTCAAACCAACTGTGTCAATTAACTCTTGCGGCTTAACTAAGCGCATCATTTTGTCGAGCAAGTAGGGATGTTTACCCAATAATTTCACGGCAAGTGAAGCGGCATGTGGGGTATTGTACGGATCCCATTGATGTATATGTGAATCCACGATGGCAAAATCGAGCGTCTGCATTGCTATCCTTGTCCTTAAAACCATGTCCATTTCTTGCGTATTTCATTGTATTTTCGAATACGCGAGGCACTGAAAATAGTTTGAATGATGAAAATACAACGTTATGACTGAATATTAAATCAAAGCTTTGTGAAAGAGAAGTTGTATAAAAAAAGCCCCGAAGGGCTTTTGATTAATGCTGATGATCGTGGTCGTGATCATGCTTATTTGCATGGAATTCTTCGTTATGACGGAAGCGAAGATAGTTTTCAAACTGTTCGCAATATTCATCATAATTATCTTCAAGCATCATTTGAAATTGTTGAAGAATATAAGACATCACTTGATCTTTGGCATCACGCATTTCTTTGCCATCTTTGAAGCCATTTGCAGCAACCCAAGTATTAAAACGAGCGGTACCAAATAACATGGCAGCGCTCACTTGACCGCGCATTTCTGCCGGTTTGACTTGAGAACCCTTTTCAACACGACAAAATTCATTGGCTTGTTTAATAAATTCATCCGCACGTTCAAAGAAAGCTGCATTCAACGCTTCTTCTTCGGTTACATCAGTAGCTTCAATCTTTTGAACCATGAATGTGTCCTAGCATAAAAATCTAATGCAGTATTATAGGCAAAGCCTTGCAGAAACTAAACCTTTGACTTAATCTAAAAATAGCCTAAGTAGAATGGAGTGCTCCATGCAAGACGCAATCGCAGTGCAAAGTCTGAAAAGTGATATTGCATTACTTCGACAAAATATTTGGCCGCCCTCAACCTTAGCCAATGTAGAAGGGCTGCCCATTTATTATGGTACGCAGTCTGAAGTGGCCGAATATTATGCACAGTGGACAGGCTTAATCGAACGTGCTCAAGACTTATTTCAACCCTTTATGGAAGATGAAGTCCTTGATGCAATCCATTTGCCGAGTCATTTGAATCTACCGCTTTTTTATTTTCATGTGGATCGTATTCGAATCAACAAAACACGTGCGAAAGAATCTAAAACCTTTCGGGGTATTGCCAGCTTAGTTGAAAAATGTGGGCAGTTTGAAGCAGATCAAATTCAAGCGATGCGACATTGGCTTGACAGCGATGACACGGCAGCCTTGGTCGCACACCGTGAATTTATTGACCTCAGAACCTATGTATTTCAACATGGGCAAAGTGATTATACCCGTACCCGTTTTTATGTGAATGGCATTGTACTTAGTGTCGAAAACGAGTTTAAATTGGTGGATGCCCGTGACAAACCACGTAAAGCCCGTAGCGATAGCTATAGTGACCCTTTAGCAGATAACAATACGTGGAAAATCTTTGGGAAATATCGTTAATCAAATGTATTGACGGTATCATTTAGAGCGTGGACTTAGTTCGCTGCACAAGGAAGCTTCGGATTATTTAAGCCACGCCCTAAAGTGAATATAGCCACTATGGCAAATGCGACAAAGATCATGACTGAATACAATAAGGTATTGGCATTAAAATGATCGACAATATAGCCGCCAAACAGTGAACCACATGCAATCATGAGTTGGAAAATACCAATAAACAGCGGCATGCCTTTTTCAACAGCTTCAGGGGCATGTACAAACATCCAGATATTCGCCGTTGTAGGAAATGCCCCAAAGGCGAAACCCCATAATGCGGTTAAAAGATATGCACCGAATAAGTGAACTGCAAAGTGTGGAAAGCTAAAAAATACCACGATAAAACTGAATGCAACAAAAGCAAGGGTATAGCGGACATTGATGTTACTGCTATAACCTGCAAATAAATTACCAAAGAAACCTGCGATGCCGTAGATCAATAATAATGAACTGATGGTGGTCGGATCAAAGCCTGCATGATTTTTAAAAAATGGGGCGAGATAGCTATAAGAAGAAAAATGAGCGAAACCAATTAATAAAATAATAATTAGGCCTTTACGTGCTTTATCATGTTGAATCAGTGCAGGTAAATCACTAAATCGAATAGCCGATGTCGGTGGAAGTTTTGGGAGAAATTTGATTTCTAAAACTAAAATGATGATGCCAATCGCTGCAATGATTTGAAACGCACTACGCCAACCTAACCAGTCACTTAGCCATGTACCTAGTGGAACACCTAAAACCGTCGCTAAAGTGACGCCCGCCATGACGATTGCAGTCGCTTTGGCTATGGTGAGATGACTGGGTGCGACACGTCCACTTAAGGCTATGGCTGTTGCCCAAAATCCACCGATAGCTATACCCAGTAGAAAACGGCTAAACAGCAACAGCGCAAAGCTTTCTGCGAAGCCAGTTATAAAATTAGAAATGACCATAATCACGGTTAAAGCAATCAGTAAGATACGACGGTCAAGTTGCTTCACAGCAACAGAAAGCAGGGGCGCTGCGATCGCACCCATAATGCCAGGGAGGGTAATCACCCAACCTGCGGTACCTACACTAATATTTAAATCATGAGCAATGGCATTTAACACACCAATAGGTAAAAACTCACTGGTGACTAGTGCGAAAGCTGTAATGGCAACCGTGAGGATTGCAAACCAATTCCCTTGATTGGGGGGAGATTCTTCAGGCTGCTGCGTCAACGGTTCATCTGGTTTTAAAGCTGTAGCATGCGTATTCATAGTGTTACACCTTAATTATTTAATTTAATAGTGACTGTTATAAAAATAAACTATTTGATTAAATTGTGAGCGTCAATTATTTTATTAGTGAACGTTATAAAATATAAATGTTAGCTTATGATGAATGATTCAAAGCAGGAAAATCTACACGCTAATTCAGCCTATTTGGTCAAGAAGCGTGGACGTCCTAAATGTTTTAATGAACAGCAAGCTTTGGAAAAAGCCATGATGTTGTTTTGGCAATTTGGCTATGAAGGAACGTCCATCAGTGATTTGACTCAAGCTTTGAATATCACCGCACCTAGCCTATATGGCACGTTTGGCGATAAAGCCGCGCTCTTTGAAAAATGTATTGAATACTACAGTGAACACGAAGTTCAACCTGCCGAAAAAATTCTACAAGCAGGTCAAACTGCTAAAATTGCGATGGAGCTCTACCTGTACGACAGTATTCAGCACTTGGTACAAGCCAATAAACCTAAAGGCTGTATGGTGGTGGTGGCAACGATGAATTGTTCACAGCAGAACCAAACCGTACAGGAACAACTTAAACAACGTCGTGCCTATACCAAAACAAAAATTATGGATCGGCTCGCTATAGGCGTGCAAAATTCGGAAATTGAAAGTTTGGCTCATGCAGAGCAATTGACTGATTTTTATATGACCTTATTGCAAGGGATGACGATACAAGCACGTGATGGTATGGCCTTGACACAATTACAACGCATGGTGAGTAATGCCATGAAATCATGGGGGTTATTAGCACAAGGTTAAATCAGTATGGATTATGAATTAAACCCCCAATAGCAGTGTAGCCTTAAGGCAATTTTCTTAGTTTTTTTGAATGACTGATATGCAAATACTATATTGAAGTTTATTTGCAGGGATGAATTTTAATGTCGCCCAATTCCATCACACTGATATAACCGTCAACCGCAATTAAATTGTCGCTTTGACTCGATAGGGTGAGACATTCTCCAGACTTGACGCTAGATAGTAGCTGACCTTGTTGCGGATTCAAGTTCATGCTGTAAATACTCAGTGTGCCAGCATCGGTTTTGATTTGGTAAGACTCATCACCATAGTCCTCATTATTATTGCGCAGGACTTTAAAGGTTCGTCGTGTCTGATCAAAGTTTTGAGTTGGAGAAAGCGGCTTTTCGACTTGTAAGGATGCCGTGCGCCTTAATTCGGTACTTTGCACAGGCTTATGTTGTTCACTACAAGCACTCAGTATTGGGAAAAATATAAAAATAAGTGAAAATGAAAATAGGGGATAAATTACAGGTATGTGACTTTTCAACATAAAACCACCCTGAATCTAAGTTTTCAGATAGCTTATTTTAAAAGTTTTTATCCAGAAAACAAAAATAATAGCTTCTCAAAATATTTCAATGTAACTGAGTCAAACTAAGGAAATGATGAATTGAAAATAGCCGACTATGAACCTGAATTGATATACGCTGAATTATCAGGAGACTTTCCCTTGGGAGATTCTAGGCAGCCAACTTATAAAAGTCTTCGGCCATTTGATTTGGTGTCTTAAAACCCAAACCCTTTTGAATTCTTCGATGATTATAAAATAACTCAATGTATTTTATAATATCTGCTTTGGCTTCTTCTCTGGTTTGATAGTTGTAATGATGCACTAACTCATTTTTCAGTATTCCCCAAAAGCTTTCAATCGGTGCATTATCGTAACAGTCTCCGCGCTTGCTCATTGAACCTTGAAAACCATATTGCTCAAGTATATTTCGATATTCATGGCTGCAATATTGACTTCCTCTGTCTGAATGCACAATCAGTTCTTTGGTTGGTTTTTGATTGTGAATAGCCATATTTAGCGCATTACAAACAAGCTGTGTTGTCATGCGCTCATTTAAGCTATAGCCAACCACTTGCTTCGTGTAAAGGTCTTTTACCGCTGCTAAATACAGCCATCCTTCAACAGTCCATATGTACGTAATATCACTTGACCATGCTTGATTTGGTCTAGTCATTGAGAATTGTTGCTCCAGCAGGTTTTCATAGATCGCTCGATTATGGTCACTATTCGTAGTCCTTTTAAAACGCTTGTGTCGCTTACAATACAGGTGGTTCAGCGCTTTTATCTGACGTACAGCGTACATACTCATTTTTATACCCTGAGCTTGTAAGTATTTGGTTAATCGAATATAACCATAGCTCTGCCTGGTCTCCTCATGGGCTATTTTCACCAATATCGTCTGTTGATTTCGTTGAATCGTTCTTTTGCTCACGCCTCTCTTGAGCCAATCATAAAAACATGAAACTGAAACATGAAGTAATCGAGCCATTAAGGTAATTGGAAAAGAATATCTTTTTTGTTTCATATAGGCGTACCTTACTGACTTTCTTTGGCAAAGTACGCTGCTGCCTTTTTTAAAAATTCACGTTCCATTTCAGCTATTTTGAGCTGTTGTTTGAGTTTTTTATTTTCTTCGAGTAGAGCGTTTAGATCAGGTGAATACTGTTTTGTACCTGCTAAAGTTCCAGCCTTTGCTTTGGTATTCCAATTTGAAAGAGTTTGCATTGAAATGCTAAGTTGTCTAGCTGTTTCCGAGACATTGCCTTGATTGGCTTCAATTAATTTGATGGCTTCAGCTTTAAATTCTGTGGTGTAAGTCTTGTGTTTCTTGCTCATGGTAAACTCCTGATGAGTGTGTTTAGTTTACCAAGTTAAAACCTCCTGTTTTTTCAGCACACATCAAATGTTCAACAAATGAATATCTATATGACAATGTAGGATACAAATAAAAAAGGGAGACTCATTGAATCTCCCTTAGGTTTTATTTAATGAGTTTTCGACTGACAAGGAATTGCTCGGTCGCTTCTAATAGCTTATCTGCATAAACCTCTTGTTTTGCAGTCAACCAGCCGAGAACAAACCAATCACTAGCTTCCAGCTCTGTTTGCTGAATATATTGTGCAGAAGAGGAAAGGACTTGATATTCCTGAGCCGCGACTTGTGCATCATTGAGCGCTTTACTATATTTCTGCAAGTTTTTTACATCATAAATAGACGTCAAAATTGGGAAGCTAAATTTAAGCTCTTGTATGCGCTGAGAAAGCACATCTAAGCTTTCAAAATTGTTAATGTCGGCATCATTTAAAGCCTCTTGCAGGGCTTTATATTGGTTTTGAAGGGTAGTTTGAGCATACCATTTAAAATCATGTTGTTGCGGTGCTTCATCGACTTTCAAACTAAACATTAAAAGCTCAAGATAATGATGCACATTTTGAGTCGATTTAACCAAATTGCCTAACTTCTCTTTGGCATACAAAATATCTTTGGTTAAATTTTCTGAGGTCGTTGGGTTTTGTAAAAAGCCACCCAAGGTATTTTGCATGTGCTCAAAATGGTGTAATTGTTCAAACTGCTGTTTAAATGCGCCCAATTGCACAGCCCATTTTTCAACGATATCGCTGTTCCAATCTTTAAACAGCGAAATGGTTAATTGTAAATGATGGAGTGCTTTTTGAGCTTGTGTAATGTGCTCGGCCTGAGCAACACCTGCAGAAATTGCGGCAATATTAGGCAGAAGGTGCTGCATTTCCTGTGCAATTAAAAGTCGTAAGTTTTTTGCGGCAGTGTCTTTTTTACTGAGTTGAAATTCTTTAGCCTCAACTGCTGGACTCACAGTTTGATTCAATGCCAGCAAATTTCCAATTTCAGCTTTACTACGAACATCTAACCACAAATGGTACTTTTTAACCCATTCAAAACTAAAGGCAAGGAGTGATTGAATAGAGCCACTTTTAAGCTCAAATTCTACTTCGTGAACCTCTGTTTCTGTATTGTTGCTACGGATACAGCCGATATCTAAGCTAACTTCGATCTTGGCATCTTCAAACTCTATGACACGATAAGTTCTCAGAATGTCAGTTTCAAACTGAAGTTGTAATGAATCCTGCTGATCGCCTAAAGTGGTTTTTAAAACTAACTGAACTTCAGCTTCATTGGCATAGACCGATAAATCTAGGGCAGGGGCTTGTTCATGCTCGCCCAAATCTAAGTTATGTTCAAGCCGTTCAATGTGACTTTTACCTGCAGCTTTCAGGGTTTGAATCCAGCGCGTTCCTTCTAAACGTTGACGCAAAGCTGCATGCTGCTGTGCCATTTTTCGATCTGGGGTATCAAAATATTTAGCTTTAAGTTGAATTTGTTCCGATTTTTTTGGATCGAGTGCCTTTAATAATGCGGTTCGACGTGCTTCTGGAATCTGGAACTTTAATTCAACTTCAACCATGGTTTTCTGTCCTGATGTTACAACTTCATAATCTGGCATGAAGCGATCTCTAAATTTTTATAAAAATGAAAAACTAAATCGTACGTAAATTTTCTATGAGCTAAACGCGTTTCGATTGTAGCGAAAAACAGTTGAGAAGTAAGACTTGACGGATTTGAAAGCGCTGATTTTGGCCAAAGAAAAGTTTTAAAAATGGATATTCCATCAATTGTATAATTCACAATGGTTCGACTTTCATTGGAACAAAATAAAATTTTACGTCTTTAACGCGGACGAATTTTAAGCTATGTTGATTAAAATAAGTTCAGGATGAGCACAACATGAATTCACAAGTACAACCCGAGTTTAATCGAGATTTAAAGCCCGAATTTCAGTTGCCTATTCGTGACTACTCGCAATTTTATCGATTTTATTTGACTGAACATCGAAATATCATGAGCCGACGTTTACATGCCACAGGCAGCAGTATAGGCCTCTATTTTTTTGCAAAAGCAATTTTAAAAAGACAACCAAAGTATTTTGCTTATGGCCTGGTTTCAGGCTATGCCTGTGCATGGGTCGGACATTTTTTCTTTGAAAAAAATAAGCCGGCAAGTTTCAAGCAGCCTTTATACAGCTTTATTTCCGATTGGCGCATGCTGTCTGATATTGTGAAGGGGAACTTAAGCTTAAAAGACCGTAATTTAGATAAGATTGATAGTTAATTATTTATTAATCAAACGTTTAATTTTTATGGTTCTAGGTGTGATTTTTTTGAGTAAATGACTTGCAAAATTAGAGTGATTAGTCTAATAATGTTCATATTGTTTATTCACTGCTTATCTATAAGATGAAAAGTCGATAAACCCCAGTTTTCCGAGCCTAGAGTGACCTTCTCTAGGCTTTTTTTATGGCCTTAGAAAAGGTCTATTGTTTGAAAGATATAACAATAAAAATTTCCATAAAATAGGCTAGACTTTTTGATGCTCTGAACGCTCCCCAAAACGTTTCTTACCAAGCACCAAAAAGTCTAATAGGTACACATTATTATTTTTATAAAGTGTTGTGTTTTTATGCGCTGCGTTTTGTGTTCTTCTGTTGCACTATTAAATAATTTGTATTAGTTTTGTTCTATACCTGAAAATAGGTATTTTTTGCCATTTTCTACAGAAAATTTAATTAAACATTTATATAAGTAGTCCTGTGAAAAGGAATATAACTTTCTCAGCAGCAAAGCATTAAAATTTTATGTCCCAAGCAACATTTCACAGACCTAATCGTTATAATATTCAAAAGTTTTAAGTTGTGATTGAACTATGCGTGGTTTATACCTCATTACCAATGATGATCCTATCGAATTGCTTTTAGCCAAGCTTGAAGGCGCGATGGCAACTTATGAAGTTGCTGTTTTGCAATATCGTCGTAAAAAAGTGGCAAAGGAAGATCAGGCTTATGAAATTGAATACATGAAAAATATGTGTAATCAGTACAAAGTGCCTTTTGTCATTAATGATGATCTCGAAACTGCAGTTCAATATGGTGTGGGTGTCCATTTAGGGCAAGATGACGGTTCAATTGCTGAAGCTGTAGCACGCTTACCTAAAAATGTTTTGATCGGTCGAAGCTGCAATAACTCTTTAGAACTGGCTGAGCAGGCAATTGCAGACGGTGCAAACTATGTGGCTTTTGGTGCCATTTTTGCAACTGAAACTAAGCCTGAAGCAGGCAATATTGGCTTAGAAACGCTAAAACAAGCCAAAGCGAAACTAAATGTACCTATTTGTGCAATTGGTGGTTTAACTGTAGAAAATTCAGCAGAAGTCATTGAAGCAGGTGCTGATCTTTGTGCTGTGATTAGTGATGTATTAGGTCGTTCAATGTCTGCTGTCAGCAGTCGTGTTTATGAATGGTCTGAGCTTTTTGCTGAACAAGCTTAATTTTATTTTTAGATTGAATAAGTAGAGAATTTTTATGAGCTTATCTGCTAAGCAAGAACAATTATTTAAACAAGCCAGCAAGCATATTCCTGGCGGCGTAAACTCTCCTGTACGCGCATTTAATGGTGTAGGTGGTACACCAGTATTTATCGAAAAAGCGCAAGGCGCGTATCTGTATGACGTAGACGGTAAGCGATATGTAGACTATGTCGGTTCTTGGGGCCCAATGATTTTAGGTCATGCGCAGCCAGACATTATCAAAGCAGTACAAGAAGCCGCAGTTGATGGTTTAAGTTTTGGTGCGCCAACCGTTCATGAAACGACTTTGGCCGATATTATTTGCGAAATTATGCCGTCTATTGAATTGGTTCGTATGACCAACTCGGGGACTGAAGCAACCATGACAGCCATTCGTCTTGCTCGTGGCTACACCGGCCGTGACAAGATTGTAAAATTCGAAGGCTGCTACCATGGTCACTCAGACTCGCTTTTAGTAAAAGCAGGTTCTGGCCTACTTACTAAAGGTGAGGGTGAAGCGACTTCTGCAGGTGTTCCGGCTGATTTTGCAAAACATACTTTAACACTGCCGTATAACGATATTGCGATGCTTAAAGAATGCTTTGCAAAATTCGGTTCAGAAATTGCAGGTGTAATTGTTGAGCCAGTTGCAGGCAACATGAACTTGGTGAAACCGATTGACGGTTTCTTACAAGCGATCCGTGATGTATGTGATGAGCATGGTTCTGTGTTTATCATTGACGAAGTGATGACAGGTTTCCGTGTCGGTCTTGGTGGTGCGCAAGCGCATTATGGCGTTACGCCAGACTTGACCACATTAGGCAAGATCATTGGTGCTGGCTTGCCAGTCGGTGCATTTGGAGGTAAACGCGAAGTGATGGAATGCATCGCTCCGTTGGGCAAGGTATATCAGGCAGGCACACTATCAGGCAACCCACTTGCAATGCGTGCCGGTATTGAGATGTTTAAACATCTTCGTGCAGAAGGTTTCTATGAAACTTTAACTGAAAAATTGGCAGGCTTACTTGCTGGTTTACAAGCTGCTGCAGACGAAGCGGGCATTCCGTTCTTTACTCAGCAAGTAGGTGGTATGTTTGGTATTTACTTTACAGATCAAACTGAAATTACTGGTTTTGATTCAATTTTAAAATGTGATGTTGATGCTTTCCGTACCTTCTTCCACGGCATGTTACAGCGCGGTGTAAACTTAGCACCTTCAGCATTTGAAGCCGGTTTCTTCTCAAGCGCGCATAGCGATGAAGATATTGCATTTACCATTGAAATGGCGAAAGAAGTTTTTGCCGAAATGAAGTAATTTTCATTTAAATCGGTAAATTCTGCTTTAGAATAAAGCCCGCAGCCTGCTGTGGGCTTTTTTTTGTTGTTATAAGTTCAGTTTTTTAAGAAAAGGATTTTTAAATGAAAACCAAGCATTATTTAACTTTGGCAGATGCAGAATTTTTACTGAACACAGCACATACTTATGCAGTAGAAAATGGTTTTAATGTCAGCATTGCGGTAACGGATGAGACAGGCAATTTGTTAGCGATGAAACGAATGGATGGTGCATCGCCAATGACAGCAAATCTATGCTTAGAAAAAGCCAAATGTTCAGCCATCAGTAAGCGCCCATCTAAATTGTTTGAAGATTTGATAAAAGGCGGGCAGATGGGTTTTCTGACCATGGAAACCTTTAACGGTATGCTGGAAGGCGGTGAACCGATTTTGTATGAAGGTCAATTGGTGGGTGCAATGGGCGTGTCTGGCGTAAAATCATTTCAGGATGCTGAAATTGCACAGCAGGCGATTGAGAAGTTTTTGGCACAGGTATAAAACTTCCTTAGAGATTTTTAAGTTTAGCTATATTTAAAAATTCATAGTTTCATAGCCAATGATGCGTCGAACGTGAATAATCACAAAAAAGCTGTTTCATTGTGCTGGACTCTGAAATGGATGATTTTAATAAGATATTGATTCTTATAGGTAAATTTCAAGAATTTCGTAAAAGGTTTATTATGTTAATTGTAAAAATAATTAAAAGTTTAGGAATACTAGTAGAATGCAGCTAATAGAAATAGAACCTTATTTTTGGGAATTATATGAGGATAGCGAAAATATATATCTCAATGTTTTTATAAATATAAGTGGAATTTCTTGGGAGAAAACTATCTGCCTAGATGAACAAGCGATTCAGCAGTATCAGACTCAAGGAAAAAGTTTTATTGATGGCTTAGCGAAAAGAATTGAAAGTAGCCAATTTGGAACAGATTATGAAAGATTTTACTCATATGTAGATGCCTCTAAAGAACAGAAAAAGGAAATGCTTCAAGCATTTAAAGAATATAAGGCTTAGCAAAATTAAATCCATTTAATATAATGAAGATTGTACGAAATGTTTATGTTTACATAGGTAAATAGCAAAGAACTTATTACTTTTGTGTATCTACGCTAGCATAAGTTTAATTTATGAATAATTAGTTGACTCATCTCCCATGCTTTATCCCATGCCTAAAAAAATCCAATTTTCACCATCTCAAGCAAAATGGCAGCTGTCTTCAACACAGTCAGTATTGGTATTAGCAGGACTGCAAAATCTACGCATGCAGCAGGGTATACAGGATACGCAGCTGATGGAAAATATTATCCAGCTGACCAATAAAGCCAAAGCCTTAGAGATTCCTATTGTCGATTTATATGGTGATGATTTACTTCAAGGCATGCCGCAGCTCGGTGAATATGCAACAACACACCCGCAGCTCATCTTTGCAGGGCAAATCACGCCTATGCTGAAACAGATCTTGCCGCATCTATATAGCGTAACAGAGCAAATCTGTATCGTTGATGATGCGATTGCGATGAATAATCAGGAGCAGCATATTCAGTGGGTGGACTCCATGTCAGGCCAAGGGATTCATCACATGAGTAGTTATAATTTGATGCGGCTTTGGAATCTGTCAGCACCAACTGAATTCGTCTTGTCAGCCAAAGGCATATTATTGGCTATCGCAGAACAGCTAGATATGGAGGCATTGGAAATAGATCCCTTATTGGATTTACGCAGTTATGGACTAGATTCCGTTGCCATGGTCAGCTTAATTGGGTTGTGGCGTGCCAATGGTGCTAACATCCGTTATGAAGACTTTTTAGATGATGCAAGTCTAAAAGCATTGCTAGAAAAATTGCTCAGTACAGACTAAACAAAGCCAATTGGAATTATTTTTGTTCTAAATCGGAAAATACGTCGGGAAATATGCCTTTGTGCATTGTAATTGTTGGCTAAGCTTTTTATTATTGCCGCCTTGTTTTTCGAGATCAGAACTGGATTGAACTTTGAGTAATTTTCTAACCGAACACCTGATACATCGTGACACTGACTTTATGGTGATCCATAAACCAGCAGGTTTACTCACAGTTCCGGGAAAAACAGCAGATTTACAAGACTGTGTTATCAATCGATTATTAAAAATTGAACCGAATACCTTGCTCATCCATCGTTTGGATCGTGATACCTCAGGTATTTTGGTTTTTGCATTAACCCGTCAAGGGCAAAATCGAATTTCACGCCAGTTCCAAGAACGTCAAACTTCAAAAACATATCAGGCATTGGTTGCGGGTACGCTCGAAGGTGAAGGTACTGTCGATGTACCGGTCATATATGACCCAGAACATCCGCCACTGCATATTGCCGATCCTGCACACAATAAGCCTGCGCTTACGCATTGGAAAGCCACTGAACATTTTGAGATTCAGGGGCAAGCCGTAACACGTGTAGTGTTAACGCCTATTACCGGTCGATCACATCAGCTTCGTGTTCATATGCAATATTTAGGTCATCCTATTGTAGGTGATACTTTGTATGCAACACCTGAGCAACAGCAGCTGATGCCGCGCTTATGTTTACATGCTGAGCGCTTGAGTTTTAACCATCCTGAAACTGAGCAAACAGTGGAATTTCACTGTCCCGTACCATTTTAGGAAAATCATTTAAATCCCTAAGAATTCTGCTCACTATTTAGTGGGCTTTATGTCAAAATATATTGCTTTATGGTCTAGATTTTTGCTCAAATAACGTTCACAGTTTGAGCATAATATTTTCAGACCGAACTTGAGAAAAAGGTGGAAAAATTGCAGCAGTTTGCTATTGGTCAACGTTGGTTATCAGATACAGAAACGGAACTGGGTTTAGGTGTTCTTATTGATGTTGATGAGCGATCGGTCAGCATTTTATTCCCGAAAAGTGATGAAACTCGTGTCTATGCCCGTCACAATGCACCTTTATCTCGTATTGTTTTCAATGTAAATGACGAAGTCCAAGACCAAGAAGGTCAAATTTGGACTGTTGAATCTCTTGAAGACCGTGGTGGTGTGGTTCGTTATAACGCGGTACGTAAACTTGCCGATGGCACAGAAGAGCGTAAAGCACTGAATGAAACACGTATTGGTGCAAGTATTCAGTTAGCAAAACCATTAGATCGTTTGCTTGCAAGCCAAGTGGACTATAAAGAATGGTATGACCTGCGTATCGAAGCACTGCTTCTTCAAGCCAATATGAAGTCTAGCCCTCTACGTGGCTTGGTAGGTTCACGTGTGGGTCTCATTCCACACCAACTGTATATTGCGCATGAAGTGGGTAAACGTTTTGCTCCACGTGTATTACTTGCTGACGAAGTTGGTCTGGGTAAAACGATTGAAGCTGGTCTGATTATTCATCAGCAACTCAAAACGGGTCGTTCAGAACGTATCTTGGTCTTAGTACCTGATTCATTGCAATATCAATGGATGATTGAAATGCGTCGTCGTTTCAATCTTGAGTTCTCATTATTTGACTTGACGCGTACAGCTTCGATTAAAGAACACGATCCAGACCTCAACCCATTCTTAACTGAACAATGCATCATTGCGAGTGTCGATTTGATGATCGACCATGATGACTTGCGTGAACAAGCGCTTGAAGCTGGTTTTGATTTGCTCGTGGTCGATGAAGCCCATCATTTAATGTGGTCAGAAGAAGAAGGCGGCAATGACCGTTATGACCTTGTTGAAGAACTTGCTGAAAAAACGCCGGGTGTCTTGTTATTAACCGCAACACCTGAACAATTAGGTGTGGAAAGTCACTTTGCTCGTTTACGTCTACTTGATCCACAACGTTTTAGTTCGCTTGATCGTTTCTTGGATGAAGAAGAGCAGTATCACCAAACAGCTAAAATTGCTGAAGTGCTTATGTCTGATCTCCCACTCGAAGAAGGGCATTTGGCAGCGATTGAAAGCCTATTAGGTCATCGAATTACTGACGAGCCAGAACAACGCTTCCGTGCCATTCACGAATTATTAGACCGTCATGGTACTGGTCGTATTTTATTCCGTAATACCCGTGAAGCGATTCAAGGCTTCCCAGGTCGTGACTGTCAGCCTGCACCATTACCTGCACCAGAAAACTGGTCTAAAGATGGCAAACTACGTGAACAAATGTGGCCTGAAGAAGCGCAGCTTGATGGCTCGTGGATGGAAACCGACCCACGTGTGATGTGGTTGATGGAACGTCTGCGTACAGATCTGAAACACAAAAAAGTGTTATTGATTGCACGTAGTGGTCCAGTGGTTGAGTCTTTAGAAAATGTACTTCGTTTGCATGCGGGTATTCGTACAGCGATGTTCCATGAAGGCATGAGCTTATTAGAGCGTGACCAAGCAGCAGCTTACTTTGCTGAAGAGTCATACGGTGCGCAAATTTTACTATGTTCAGAAATTGGTTCTGAAGGTCGTAACTTCCAGTTTGCATCGGACTTAGTTTTGTTTGACTTGCCTGCAAACCCAGATGTACTTGAACAACGTATTGGTCGTTTAGACCGTATTGGTCAAGAAAATCGTATTCAAATTCATGTGCCTTATTTGGTTGGTACTGCTCAAGAGCGTATGTTCCGTTGGTATAACGAAGCATTAAATATTTTCTGTAATATCTCGCCGACAGCGCAAACCTTACAAGAAAACTTCATCGTCAATCTGAAAGATTGTTTGTTGGCAGATAAAGGCCAAGAGTTTGAAGATTTGCTCGAAGCGGTGAGTGTACAACGTGAAGCACTTGAAGCTGAACTTCAAGAAGGTCGTGACCGTTTACTTGAGTACAACTCTTGCCGTCCAATCGTGGCGCAAGAAATTGTGACTGCACTTGAAGACTACGACGACAATACAACCTTACCAATGTTTATGAAGCGCTTCATGGCGTCTACAAACATTGATTTTGATGAGCAAAGTAATGGTACCGTGATCATCAAACCTACGGATCAAATGCAAGTTCAAGGTCTGACTTTGGACGAAGAAGGTATGACGGCGACGTTCTATCGTGACCAAGCACAGATTCGTGAAGATGCTCAGTATTTAACACTTGAGCATCCATTCACTGAAAGTGTGATGGAAATGATTAATACACAAAGCTTTGGTAGTACTAACGTTGCTGTATTGAAATCAGCAGCTTTACCACAAGGTTCTGTGTTAATGGAAGTGTGGTTTAAAGTCGATGTCGTTGCACCGAAAGCACTGAATTTGCCGTCAAGTTTGCCACAACAGTTGGTTCGTGTATTACTAAGCGAAAAAGGTCAGGATTTATCGCAAAAAATTGCACCTGAAATTTTACGTCCTTATTTACATCATCTTGATGGCAACAGTTGCCGCCAAGTGGTTAAGGCGCGTCGTGATGTCATTGAACAGCGTTATACGCAAGCGCTTGAAATTGCTCGTGGTGCATTACCGGGCTTTAAACAACAAGCCAAAGAAATCTATGGTAGCAAATGGCAGTATGAAATTGACCGTTTGACTTATTTGAAGCAGTTCAACCCAAGTATTCGTGAAGACGAAATTGCACGTTTACAAAAACTGCAAAAAGAAGGTTTAACACTGCTTGATGGTCTAGCGGTTACACCAGAAGCGATTCAAATTATGGTAGTGGTTAAGCCATAAGTTAAGAATCTTAAAAAAGCACCTTCGGGTGCTTTTTTTTATGGCTAAAATTATAACTGTAAAATTAATCACGACAGATTTAAGCTAAATCTTAGTTTTGTATTATTTTTTTAATCTAAATTGTCGACATCGGCATAAAAAAAGTAACTAACCCGAATCCTGCTTAAGCCAGTGATTTCATAATTTGAATTGTTGGCTTATTTGAATGTATAAGTTGATATGCACACAATGAAGCATAAATTCCACTCAAAAATCCATGAATACTGCGTGCTTTACTCGTCACTAAATTATATTGCCCTTTCAGTAAACTGAATAATGTTTCTATCTTATTTCGTTGTCTTAGGTGATATTCATCTGATGCACAGAGTTGAATAGCCTGCATATTTTTCCGATGATAAGTAATCAAATCTATACCTTGATCTTGTAATCTACTTTTTAATTCTTGGCTGATGTAGCCTCGATCCCCATAAAGCTTTCCTTCTAGACCCTCAACCAATTGCTCAACCATTTTTATGTCAGCAACATGTCCATTCGATAAAGCAGAACAAGCAATTTCCCCATGTCGGTTCATAGCGATATGTAGTTTACAACCATAAAACCAACCCATTGAGCTTTTACCACGAGATGCGATTTGGGCTAATGATTTATGGCGTTGGATACGTTGATTCTTACAAACTGGTAGTGTTGTTGAGTCAATCCATAAATATTGTTTATCTTGAGCTTTCATCAAAGCTACATGTAGGGCATGGAGAGCTAATTCATGCCGGTTGATTAGATGAATCATGCGTTGGTAGCAAGGCAAGTACTTAAATAAATAGCTTTTATCCGCCTTTAGCCATGTGAAAAAGGCTTTAAAATTATTGAAATAAGAACATTTGTACCAAATAGCAATAAAGCAGATTTCTGAGATTGTTAGCTGAGCAGTTCTAACTCTTAGAGATTGGGAACTTTGCTTGAGAAACTTCCAATAAGTTTCTTCAAATTTAAGAAAGAAATCATCAATTAGGCAGAATAATTCGGTACTATTGAACATCAGGACTAGAGTTGTAAGTTTGGTGTGGTAACTCAACTGATGGCTCTAGTCCTCTTATTTTTCAAGTCAATTTCTTATCCGCGATTCGAGTTAACTATTTTTCAGTAATTCTACAGCTTGATCAAAATCTTCTAGTTCATCCAACATATAAAATATGGCTTCGAGCTTGGTAAAGTCCGGATGATTTTTTGCTAACTGAATTTGGATCGTACATCGGTCTGCTTGGCTGCGTGTTGCATAATGAGCAGTAAGTAAATCAAAGTTGATGTCAATGCATAGCGGCTGTTTTAAGGCAATGGCACCACAATAAGCATGTATTTCAGGTAATAAACGTAAGACTAAATCAGCCTCTTTGCTTTCCGCCACGATGAGCTCTGGGTTTGCGGTTGGGTTAAATCAAAGTCATTTATTAAAATCATAAAACCTCCTGAAAATAGAATGGTTATGCTTTATTTATCTGCGCTATAAAATGAAATGGTGCTACGTTTCGAATCTAAAATTTTCTAAAAATGGTTTTGGATAATGTGTTCAGTCTATGAACGTTCTAAAGTTAATCATGGCGTAGAAAAGCGCCATTTTCTGATTCGAAGCTCAGTTAAATACTGAAATTGTAAAATAGGGTGCTACGCTTCATGCTCATTGCGATACCCAATATACATGCTTTGATTAGTAAAAGAATCGGCATCGCGACATAAGCTGTCGTGATTGATGTCAATTGAATTATGAAGGTGAAATGATTAAATGTATTCTGACATACAGAGATAGCATCATATTCAAATGATTGATCACGAACTGTCTTAATGTCGTGTTTTGATGCTTTAGTTAAGTAAAGTTTTGGCTTGGTTAAATTTATACGTCGATGCTAGCGAGTTGTGGGTAGTTCCGTTAAAATGCTTCAAATTTCAGCAGTTCGTTAGAAGAAAATAAAAATATGAAATCCTTAATTACCTTAGGTAGTAAAACGTCACACGGTGGTGTGGTTTCAGAATGTGAACCTTCATTTGTGATTAATGGTATTGCGGTGCATTTAAACGGCATGAAACATTATTGCCCGAAATGTAATTCGACTGTGGCTGCGATCGCGGCAGATCAAAGTACAACGGTAAAGGGGCGAGGTGTTGTGGTTGCTGGAGATAAAACCAGTTGTGGCGCAACATTTTTACCGAATCAATCAATGGTCGGTTCACAAAAATAATCTGCAAACTGACTTTGAGGTCATCTAGATAAACTTATTGAGTCCTGTTTAAATCGTATTGATCTCTTTATGATGTGGCATCATCAGTTGATTGGATGAGTTTTAGATGAAAAGCGCGATCCATTTTACCCATGCCAATGGTATTCCTGCTGCAAGTTATCGAAAGTTTTTATCCTACTTTGCACCGCAATTTGATGTGAAGGTGATTCCGCTTATTGGTATGGATGAGCGCTATCCGATCACTAAAGATTGGCGATATTTGGTCGATCAAGTCATAGCAGATATCGAGCACCAATTTCCAAAACAAAAAGTGATTGGGCTTGGGCATTCTTTTGGCTCTTTAGTCACCCTGATGGCGGCTTATAAACGTCCAGATTTGTTTTCACAACTGATTATTATGGATCCACCTTTCGTAATCGGTCCTAAGTCTGCCATCTTTGAAGGTATGCAAAAATTAAAGCTCAAAGCTGTCGATAAAATTACCCCTGCAGCAATTACGCTGAAGCGCAATGACCATTGGTCAAATTTGGATGAAGCATATACGGCACTACGGAATAATCGTTTATTTAAAAGTTTTGATGCGCAGTGTTTTGAAGATTACTTTGCACAAGGCATTCAAGCTGATGAAAAACGCGGTGGCGTGACCCTCAGCATTCCAAAAGCCGTGGAAGCGCAAATTTTCCGTACAGTGCCTGCATGGTGGTGGCGTACTCCACGAAAAGCCCCTCAAATGCCTGTACACCTTATCACCGCAGATAACAGCCATTTTTATAAACAAGGTTTACCTGACGGAATGAAGAAAACCTATGGTATAGATTATAGTGTAGTTGAAGGTGGGCACATGTTTCCACTTGAGCAGCCGAAACAGACAGCGCTACACGTCATGCAGTACTTACAGCATTAGAAAAATATATTTTGCTCATAAAAAAGGAGACCTGAACGTCTCCTTTTTTTCTGACCGTTAATTTTTAGCGAATCTGTGCTTCGTCTAAATGGCGAGCACCTTCCAAAATCATGCGAATCATAATCATGGTTTGTTCGGCAACTTCTTTGCGTTGTTCTGTCGGTAGATCAATGACTTTCGCACCCATGTTAAACACCAATTGGGTAATACCACGTGCCACGATGTCAGGGTGAGCCAACTTGCTCTGATTTAAACGTTCTAGGACGATTAAATCTTCTCTTAATTCTTGTTGGAAATAGTTAAGTTGACGCTCAACAGCATTTTTATAGGAATGCGAACCAGTATAGCCTTCACGAAGCAACAGGCTTAAGTTGCCTTCATCGGCATCTAGCTGCTGAATAAATACTTCAACTGAACTACGAATAATACTGCTTTGGCGTGATGCCTGAAGGCGTGCTTCATGCAAAATTTGACGTAACACACCGCCAGCTCGATCAATCAACTCAATGGCTAATTCATCAATATCTTTGAAATGACGATAGAAACTATTTGGAGCAATGCCAGCTTCACGTGCAACTTCACGCAAACTCAGTGATGAAATACTTTTTTGTGGACCAATTAAATTAAGCGCTGCCTGAAACAGTTCTTCCTTGGTAATTGTTGCTTTACGACCTACAGTGCGAACTGTAAGTGGAGTTTCAGCTTCAGAATGTAAATCTTCCTGGTACATGTTAACCATATTCGTCTGTGCAGACTGAGTCATATTTTTTAATAGATTAAAAACATTAACATATTATAGCGTCTGCTAATAGCTTTTGTGAAAATGTCGATTAAATGTACAAGCGTATATACAAATATATATACATGTGTATAATAATTAAAAACCTCCCATGAGTTGTATTTGATTATGCATGTACTCGAAAAAGCGAAAAAGCCTTTAAACGCAATCAAAGACAGTGTTATAGACGTCAATGCGGTGAATTTCTGGTTGCAGAAATTTAATCCGTTATGGTCTGGTAATCAGGCACTCGGCAAAATTGTACAAAAAGAAAATGCAGCAAATGAGATGGTCAGCCTAACCATACAGGTGAACCGTTTATTTAAAATGGGTAAAGCTGGTCAGCATCATCCTGTTTTTGCTCGCGTAAATGGTATCCGTTACGAACGTACTTATAGTTTGACTCAGTTAGATGATCAACACGTATTGCTTAGTGTAAAAAAAGTGAATACGGGTATTGTGAGTACTTGGCTCGTAGAACAAGCGCAAGTGGGTGATATCTTAGAATTTGGTCAGCCTTTTGGTGATATGTCCTTGGTGTCAAATTCTACACCGTTGCTACTATTGGCTGCGGGTAGTGGTATTACGCCTATGTTGAGTTTATTGAAAGCGATGAGCAAAACCAAGCAAATTGCGGAGCAACCAATTCAGTTAATGTACTGGGTTAAGTATCACGATGATGCCGCATTCAAATTACGCTTCGAAGCTTTGGCAAATCAATATCCAAACTTTAAATTTCAAATTTTCTTTACCCAAGAAGATGTTGCCGATCCACGATTAAATGCCGCTCACGCTGCTCAAATTGACGACATTGAGCACAGTACTGTGTTTGCATGTGGTCCATCGGGTTTCGTCACTCAGGCCGAAGCGTTATTTGATCATGCACAGTGCTTTATGAGTGAAGCATTTAGCATGAGCCCAATCGCAACGGATGATATTGGCTTTGTGAATGTCACGCTTACACAATCCAATAAAACCGTCAGTATCCCAAAAGGCCAATCAATTCTAGCCAGTCTTGAGCAGCAAAATATCAAACCAAATCACGGTTGCCGTATGGGCATTTGTAATAAATGTGCCTGCAACAAAGTAGAAGGTTCGACTAAAAATATGGTCAATGGTAGCCAAAATACAGAGCCGGGTAATTTACTCAAAATTTGTGTGAACTCAGCACAGTCAGATCTTGTTATTGATTTATAAGGTAGAAAAAATATGAACATGCCTGTAAAAATTGAATATTTTAAAAATCCCAAAAACCGTGAGTTAACCCAATCGCAATTAGACGAACTTGCGCGTGAGCTTGATGCGATTAAGCAAGAAGTTTTAGATGACTTAGGTGAAAAAGACGCGAAATACATTCGCCGTGTGTATTCGACAGTTCGTTATTCATCTATGGCGGGTCGTGCTTTATTGTTTGCAGGTTGGTTCCCACCAGCGTGGATTTTAGGCACAGGTCTTTTAGGTTTTGCCAAAATCATGGAAAACATGGAATTGGGTCATAATGTCATGCACGGTCAATATGACTGGATGAATGACCCTAAATTCAATGGTCAGACCTACGAATGGGATATCGTAGGGACAGCAGATAACTGGCGCCAAACACATAATTTTAAACATCATACCTATACCAACATTAAAGGTATGGATGATGACATTGGTTATGGTCTCGTTCGTTTGTTCCCAGAACAGCGTTGGAAGCCGGGCTATTTATTACAACCGATTTATAGCATTCCATTTTGCTTATTGTTCCAATGGGGTGTTGCCATTCAAAACCTTGAATTGGGTAAATACTTCAAAGGTCGTAAAACAAAACAGCAAACTAAAGAAGAATGGAAACCAATGCAAGCCAAAATCGGCAAGCAATTATTTAAAGACTATGTGTTCTTCCCGCTTATTGCAGGGCCTGCAGCATTACCGGTGCTTACAGGGAACCTAGTGGCGAATGGTCTTCGTAATATTTGGACGTTTAGTATTATTTTTTGTGGTCACTTTACCAAAGATGTTGAAGTTTTCCCGAAAAAAGTACTTGAAAATGAAAGCCGTGGACATTGGTACATGCGTCAAATTCGTGGTTCTTCAAACCTTACCGGTTCAGAAGCATTTCATATTTTGACAGGGCATTTAAGCCATCAGATCGAACACCATTTATACCCAGATGTTCCTGCGCGTCGTTATCGTAAAATGGCGCCAAAAGTACAGGCGGTATGTGAAAAATATGGTTTGAACTATAATAACGCAAGCTTGGTGAAACAGTACGGCAGTGTTATCAAACGTATTGTGAAATATGCGTTTCCATTTAAAAAGTAATAAAAGCTAGGCTTGAGTTGCTGAATCAAAAAAAGCCATGCATTTACATGGCTTTTTTCATATTAACTTTGGGGGAAATATCTATTTTACTTTTTGATATGTAATTTGAGGATCTTAATCAAATTCATATAATTTCCTTTTTTAGCCATACGAATGACCAATTCAATTTCTTCTTTCGTCCACATCTGGCGAGTGGCTGAGAAGGCAAATTGAGCAAGGAGAACAAATGGATTTTCGCCAAATTTAATATGGAGGCCTTTGACATATTTCGGTGGATTGAATTGATTCATATTCTTTTCCCGCTTTTAATATTTGACCGCATTATTTCTAATTAATGAGAAAAATAGCACACTATAAAGTCAAAATAAAAGCAGAATTTTCAAAATTTAATCATATATTAGAGCGACTTAAATTTAAGTTTGTGATTGTTAACTTTGATTAATAAACCAAACTAAATCACTCGACTTTAGTCGAGTTCAGGTAGGCACTTATCCTGTCCATTCATGAAATGGTGGGTGGCCAATTCAAACATAGCGAGGTCTTCATCGCTATTTCCATAGGCATATACCTGCTCATAGTCTTGAAGGTTAAATTGCTCCAAAACTCGAATTTTCTTTTGCTCACCACTACAGTCTAAGGTTTGATACAAACCAGTCAGCATTTGGTTATTGGTTGCAGTTTCAGTGCAGATCAGTTTGACCCCGAGCTTTTCAGCCACAGGTTTAAGATATAAATCGACTGAGGCAGAAACCAATACGACCTCATGACCGCGTATTTGGTGTTGCTGTAATTGTTCATACAGTGAAGGATTGAGTTCTGCCATCAAATGTTCAGCATATTGCGCTGCTTGATTTAAAACCTGCTCATGGTTGGCTTGGCTAAACATTGCGGCATATAGGCGAGGACGCATTGCATGTGCAGGATATAGCTTGAGATAATAGCCTTGAATCCAAGGGAGAATTTTAATCCCTTGGCGCACGATATGCCGTTTAGGCAGAGAATAGAAGATGAACCCTGTAAAACTGTCTTTGTTACACAGGGTACCGTCAAAATCAAATAAGGCTAGAGTTTTAGATTTTTGATGCGGCGCATGCATGTTTGATAACGTCCATCGACTCGTGTGGCAAACCAATTGGTATTGTAATCACGGCTTAATTTCGGCCCCGAAATTACGACTTCAGGCATCATTGCATAAAACGGTTCTTTACCAGTCTTTTCTTGGTACAACTTTTTGACCGCTTTATACGTCAAAGTATCTTCAAAGTCCTGATCTTTTTCTTTTTTAAGATCTGAACGAATTTGACGTGGCGTCGCGATCACATTGTTTTCTGCAAAAACGGCAATCAGCGCGGTTTCAGACTGGCTTTTTGCTGAACGTGGAGAACCATCTTTATTATAAAGCAAGAGGTCACCATCTAAGCCGAGCTCAGCAGGGGTTAAGTCATTTAACATGCTTTGGAATGCCGCATTACGACTCGAATAACGACCCGAGTTATAATCTGCAAAACGATAAATTGGTTTGTCATATTCAGCTGGATACATCATTAAACGGTGGATGCCATAATACAAACCGCCATATTGGCTATACATGTCTGTACGCAGTGCAGCAATATTTCCACCTTGGCGTTTGTGGTCTTTGGCATAGCCTATATGGACTTGCATCGAACCCAAAGTGGTAATTGGGTTGAGCTTTTCACCAATATCTTGTCCAACCAGTTTCGCTGCGCCTGTTAATGCACTCACGTGATAATGTTTAGACATATAGTCAAAAATTTCACGATATAGTTCGTCTAGTTCACGTTCAGTTTGAACACGGCGCATTTGGCTCAAATAGTTATCTTCTGGACTTGGCTGATTTTTTAACACATCTTGGAAATAGCCAGCGACTGTACCACCGATGCCATCACCCAATTTATCTTTAAACTTTTCTTCAAGACGATCTTGAACTTCTTTAACGGCTTTTTCACCGAGTCCCGGCACATGTGGGTCAGCAACAAAATTGGACTCTTGATCGACCACAGCAACAATCGTACAGACATTTTCTTTCGTGGTCGGAATACCGAGCTGATCACTAATGTCATAGATATCATTGGCCCATGAAAGACGTTCATTCACGCGAGGTGGAATGGCTTTTTTAATCTGTTCTGCTTCCATAGTGGGTTCATCTTTGCTCCACCATGAACCATTACCACAGGCAGCCAAGCCAATGGATAAAGCCAGTACAGAAAGGGATTTAAAGCATAATGTGGTCGAAAAAGTTTTGTTCATATTTTCCAATAAACTCAGCCATATGGGGGCGACAAAGCAAGAGCAGTATACTATGCAAAATACATAAGTAATGAATAAATATGTATATGCCTCATAGGGGACTGTCAATCTATTTATGGAGATCTACGCGTGTAAAAACAAGCAGTTCTGTCAGGATGATTGGAAAAAGAATGCTTTTTGAGCTAAATAGATGAATATTCCAATATCATTTTCAACAGATTATAAAAATGAAGGTATATACTAGCTGAAATCCATAATTTTTTAAGGGAATTATTATGCCAGCTAAATTTTTCAGTCGTTTCTTGGGTTTGATTGCGTTAGTTATGGTATTGGGGGCAATCATTATTAACTTTGTTGTGGCTAAACCGATGGTGGAATATTGGATCTTACTCTTACTACCTTGTTTTGCCGTTCCAATTTTAACCTCAGTGATGATCACGAAGGATGAAAATCTTTAACATCATCGTTCAGTAAATCTATATTTCAATCCAATAGATGATGAATACTCAGTCTGTGCAAAAAGCTCACATCGGGTGGGCTTTTTGTTGATGTGTCTAAAGTATTTTATACTGTGCAAATGAGAAATTTAAAACGCCAGCACAAATTAAAGGTATCAAACGTGATTTGGTCAACTGAACAAGATGCCGTGTTGATCGAACATGCAGATTTAGCTATGTCTGAATTAATCCAGCACTTGGGATTTAGTGAAGAAGACATTTTACAAAGAAAAAAAGTATTGGGTTTAAACCGGCGGGCACGTCAAATTCAACGTTTATATTTTAAATAATTGAAATCAAATTCATTGAAAGCTGCGACAGATCTAAAATGTCTGTGAATTTAAAAACCCACAATCTGTGGGCTTTTAAATTTTTGCTCAATTATTTTGCAACAGCTTCAGAAGCAGGAGCCGCTTCAGTTGCATCTTGAGCAACTTCAGTTGTTTGAACTTCAGATGCAGCAGCTTCAACTTTTTGTTCTTCAGCAGCAAATGTAGTTGCAGCAGCAGCAGAGATAAGTGTAGCGAAAAGTACTTTGTTTAAAGTTTTCATGATTCAATTTTCAGTCTATTTTTTTGGAAAAAACAACTTAATGTATTAATCATGATAAAAGTGTAATTAAAATGAGTTGTTATGTGTCTAGATTGTGAACACATGCGAAAAATTATCATATTAAATCAATAGTTTGAAATCCATTACAAAATAATATGTGTCATTCAAATGTCGTTTAATATTTGAAAGGCTTTAAAAAGAAAAACCCGAATAAATCGGGAAGTGTATTTTACATTGTTATTACAGCGAAACTTACACACTTTTCGCTTAATAACAATTTATCGCACAATTGTGACGCCATGATGAAAGGGAGATTATTCAGCAGGGCATTCAATTTTGAGTTTTTCTTTGTAATAGTCCTGTGCAATCTTCAAATCATTCAACATTTTATCTTGAGTATAGTCTTGGGCTGCGAGTTTGAGCATGGCAGGCATGTAGTTAGTTTTATATTCATGAGGGTAGTCATGACATAAGACTTGGGTTTTTTCCTTGATCGATGTACTTGGAGCATCTAAAACATCAAGGTATTGACTGATTTGCGCATCTGACTGCTCAAATTGTTGAGTCGCTTGTTCCGTTGTTAAATCAGCGTTTTGGCTTTCAGCTGCAGCCACCTCGTCATTCGGTTGTTGGCAGGCAGTCAGAAAAGTAGCGAAAAATATAAAAGAGAAAATTTTCAATTTTTTCATAAAGTTCAACTCACTGATGTGAATTTATAGGGTTTAAGTTTTCAATGATTTTAGCATTACCCTCTATAGTAACACCTGTGCAGGCAGATACGCAGAAAGTCTGATGTTGAATTGATAGTGCGTAAGCTATATGGATGATGAGTAAGTTTTAACGACTCTTAAGCAAAAGCGTAGAAATTTTTGTTTGGAATTACTAAACTATCGCATTGCAAATTTGCCGTCCAATTCCGAAGCTTCAAATTCCTCAATTTAAGCGTTGAACGATGTTGATGTTCATTGTCATCATTCAATTGCATAATCATTGCCTTGAAACGTTTTTACGCTCAACAGATTTTGCGAACATAGATTTGAATTTAGCATTGTTGAATGTGGCTTCGAAGATTTCGAATGCGGTTCGGGCATCATTTGCTAAATATAGCTAGAGGTTAAAACATTGAGTCAACATCCTGTCATTCAAGAATTATTCGATCGTCCCATCGAGAGAAAACTGTGGGTGGCACCTATGGCAGGGGTTACAGATCGCCCATTTCGTACACTTTGCAAATACTTTGGTGCAGGTCATGCGGTCAGTGAAATGATGACGGCAGATAAGACACTACGCATGAGTAAAAAGAGTCTTTATCGTGCCAATTTTGATGGTGAAATAGCGCCTATTTCTGCCCAAATTGCAGGGTCAGATCCAGCTGAACTGGCTGAAGCCGCTCGCTATCAAGTGGCAAATGGTGCGCAAATTGTCGACATTAATATGGGATGTCCGGCGAAGAAAGTCTGTAATAAGTTAGCAGGTTCAGCGCTGCTCAAAGATGAAGACTTAGTGGCTCGCATTTTAGATGCTGTGGTTGATGCAGTTGATGTGCCCGTGACCTTAAAAACCCGTTTGGGCTATCTCAATGGTCATGAAAACATTATGCGCGTTGCGAAACGTGCCGAAGAAGCTGGCATTGCTGCATTGGCACTTCATGGTCGTACACGTGAAGATATGTATCTGAATACGGCGCGTTATAGCTTAATTAAAGATGTGAAATCGTTGATCAATATTCCTGTGATTGCCAATGGTGATATTGATACACCTGAAAAAGCCAAATATGTACTGGATTATACCGGTGCTGATGCAGTCATGATTGGTCGTGCAGCTCAAGGTCGCCCATGGATATTCCGTGAAATTGGACATTACCTGACGACAGGTGAGCATATGGCTGCGCCAAGTATTATGGAAGTTCGTGACGTATTGCTCGGACATTTGTCTGAATTATATGGTTTTTATGGCGAATATTCAGGTTGTCGAATTTCACGCAAACATATTGCTTGGTACACCAAGGGTTTACGCTCTAGTAATGAGTTCCGCCAAAATATGTATAAAGTTGAATCTACAGCAGATCAATATAAAGTCGTCGAGAACTATTTTAATCACTTACTTGAGCATGGTCAGATCATGAGTGATGTTCAAGTTGATCAGGTCAATTTGCTTGAAACCAAATAACTTAAAGCCAATCGAAATGGATCTGTGCAATGTGATACAAAGTAGGTCGATTAAAATTAGCTGGATTTATTTGAAATAGATTTAACTAACTTGATTCAAATGATCCGAAGCAAGTATTTAAATTGCACATCGATGACAGCCTAAATTGCAGATAAAAAGCCCTCAATGTTGAGGGCTTTTTTGTAGGCATTCATGTTTAAATGATGCGTTGAGCGAGGTCTTAGTTAAAGCGCATTTCTAAAACCAATTGATTGATCAAGTCGGGTGCTTCCAATTCACGTATTTGAGAGACATTAGTTCCTGCCCAAAATGCACCATATTCATGTACGCCATGCTTGCTGGCTGCTGCATGTAATTGTTTGCCTAAATCATAGCTATATGGGTAAGCCGGAACGGTTGGGCGAGTCGGCGTATCAATATCTGTGTGCCAGTTATTGATAATGCCACGTGCAGGCCGGCCTGAAATACTTGATGTAATCTGCGTGATGGGCGCATCAAATAGTGCTTTGCGATAAGCCTCATTTGCATTTGATGTTTTGCATTGCACAAAAGCAGTGCCCAGTTGAACAGCATCTGCACCCAACTCCATAATTTGATAGGCCTGATGTCCATTCATAATGCCACCAGCTGCAACAACGGGGCATTGAATATGGCGTTTCAAGAGCTGAACTAAGTCACGAGTTTTAACGCTGCTATCGAAGTTTTCATTGAAAATGCCACGGTGACCACCAGCTTCAATACCTTGAGCAATCACGATATCAATACCCGCAGCTTCAATCAGTTTAGCTTCTGCTAAATTGGTTGCAGAAACTAGAGTCAAAATACCCGCTTGTTTTAAGGCCTGAATTTGATGTGGGTGCGGAATGCCAAAATGAAAACTCACCGCTTTGGGGCGCGTTTCCAGTAAGAGGTTTAGAAAATGGTCATTATCTTTAAAGCTTGGATAAATACAGTTCAGTGCTTCTGGAGCTTCTGCATTATATTGAGCAAAGCGTGATTTAAATTGCATGATCCATTTGGCAGCAACTTGTTCATCGAGTTCTACTGTGTCATGACAAAAAAAATTGACCTGAAAAGGTTGTTCAGTGAGTTCTTGAGTTTGTAATATTTGTTGACGTGCATTCTCAACACTGCTTGCACCTAAACCCAGTGAACCAAGTCCACCTTGATTTGACACTTCTGCAGCAAGTTCAGGTGTAGAAACACCTGCCATTGGGGCAAGAAATATAGGGTGTTTGATGCCAAGGTTTTCTAATAAAGTCATGTGCATACTCCAATCACTCTAAATACTTTGCCCAAGCGAGTGAAATTAAGCAAATAATATTCGTTATTTCTTATCAAAATGGTCTTATTCTTAAACGAAAGTTGTACTTGAAATTAAGCGACACCTCGTGTCGTAGTAATGATGTATGACCCGACTTTTGAGGTGGATCCTTTTAAAATAATGCTGTGTTCACTTTAAATTTTATAATTCTCCCATGTCTGAACGTATCCGTGAAAAACTGCAAATTTTAGCCGATGCTGCCAAATATGATGTCTCATGTTCTTCGAGTGGTAGTAAGCGCCAAAATAAAGACAAAGGTCTGGGTAATACTGGAAACGGTATTTGCCATAGCTATACTGAAGATGGTCGCTGCGTTTCGTTATTAAAAATTCTATTTTCCAATGTCTGTATTTTTGACTGCGCATATTGTGTGTCCCGTCGAAGTAACGACGTAAAGCGCGCAGCATTTACGGTACAGGAAGTGGTCGATTTGACTATGAATTTTAATCGTCGGAACTATATTGAGGGGCTATTTTTAAGTTCGGGGATTTTTAAATCGGCGGATTACACCATGGAACGTATGTTGCAGGTGGTAAAAAAACTGCGTTTAGAAGAAAATTTTAATGGTTATATTCATCTGAAGACCATTCCGGGGGCATCTCAGGAAATCATTACCGAAGCAGGTTTATATGTCGACCGTATGAGCATTAATTTGGAAATGCCGACAGAAGATGGTTTAAAAAAATTTGCACCTGAAAAAAGTCATGTTGAAGTCCAAAAAGACTTAGGTATCGTGCGAGATCGTTTGATTCAATTCAAAGATGAACGAAAAATAATACGCACAGTTCCTAAATTTGTACCCGCAGGACAAACGACGCAAATGGTGGTGGGCGCACATCAAGAGTCTGACCGTGATGTCATACTGATGGCAGACCGTCATTACAAAGAGTTTAAGCTCAAGCGTGTGTATTACTCGGGTTATATTCCAATTAATGAAGAGGAGCGTGCGCTGCCAGCTGTGGGGTCTGCGCCACCTTTATTACGAGAAAATCGGCTGTATCAAAGTGATTGGTTGATGCGTTTTTATGGGTTTGAAGCGACGGAATTGGTCGATGAAGAGCATCCAAATTTAGAATTGGATATTGACCCTAAATTAGCGTGGGCACTGCGTCATCCCGAGCAATTTCCCGTGGATATCAATCGTGCTGAATATCAAATGATCTTACGTGTGCCGGGTATTGGTGTACGTTCTGCTCAAAAAATTGTTCAAGCACGACGTTTTGGGAAAATCCATATCGACCAATTAAAACGTATGGGTATTTCCTACAACAGAGCACAACATTTTATACGCTGTGAAGATTCTCCAAAATTTATTCGAGATCAACAGCCACATCAAATACGTCAGCAGATCTTGCAAAGTGGCCAGTCGAAATATACGCAGCAAATTTCTCCACAATTGAACTTAGGTTTTTAGGATACAGTCGTGAGTATTTATGTCTTTGATGGCACGATGACAGGATTGTTAAGTTGTGTTTTTCGGGCCTTTCAATTTAAGCAATTTGACATTCAGATTTGTACAGATGGGCAAGTGCAGGCAGGTCTTTTCGCCGAAGTCATTGATGTGGCTAGTCACGATGAACAAGCACAGCGGGTATGGCAAGGATTAAAGCTTAAAGCATCTGAAAGTGCTTTGAAGCAGTTTTATTATGCGTTTTTATCCGAGCAGCAGCAGGCTTTTCAACATTGTTTTAATTTTGCGATTTATGCGTTCCAGCAACAGCGTGATGTGTCTAAAAACTATGGTCATGCTGATGTATTAGGGATGAGTCAGTGGGCGAAGCAAGTGGGGCGTGAAAAGCACCGAATGGAAGCTTTTGTGCGTTTTAAAAAATGTCAGGATGGCTTGTTTATCAGTTTAGTCTCACCTGACTTTAATGTATTGCCTTTGATCGAACGGCATTTCAAATCACGCTATCAAGATCAACGTTGGTTGATTTACGATGAAAAACGCAGCTACGGCATTTACTATGATCTACAGCAGGTGCATCAAGCGGATATGGATGCCACAACCATAGATGGGCAAATACAGTCAGGCCATAGTCAATCTTTCAATATCGAACTGGATGATGAGGAAGTTTTATATGATCAGCTTTGGAAAGATTATTTTAGAAGTGTCAATATTGAAGCCCGACGTAATATGAAATTACATGTGCAGTATGTGCCACGTCGTTATTGGCGTTATCTGAATGAAAAAGCGATTTAGGTGCGAATCATCTAGTTGTTTTCGGGCATAATGATCGAGCTTTTGATTGTTTAAGTGAGACTTTGATGAAATTATTTCTTGTTACAACCGTTCTGACGGCAATGACGCTCACGGCGTGTTCTGCAAATGAACAAGAAAAGAAAACATTCAATCCGCAAAGTTATCAAGTTGCCGATACAGCGGGATTACAACAACGCTTTGAACAATTAAATCAGACTCTAGCAGCTGATTTTAGCCAACTAAAAAAAGTAGAAAGTATGGCTTTTTCAGATCAATCCGCTTTAGATGTTCAGAACTTAAAAACTTTAAATCAGCATTTTGTTGCCAATACCGCTTTAAAAAGCTCCAAAATTGCCTATTGCGAAGTAATGAATCATTATTTTTCTGAAATGTATCATCTCGGACATGTGAACTTAGCCTTGGTGAAAGACGTTAAACTGCCAAATGCCGCAAACGAAGATTTGAGTCAGGTATTTGCGAATACAGACCAATTTTATGATTTTATTATCAACCGCTATACCACATACAAGCATGCACAAGAAACCATGCAATATGGTTGTAATCTAAAAGCTGCACTAGCAGATTAAAAAAAGCCCCTCATTTGAGGGGCTTTTTATTTACAGAAATTAACAGCCTGTTAATTTTTCAGGTTGTGGACGTTCGCCAGGGAAGAAGATTGGGCGTAATTTGACGCCGATACCGTTCCCAATGAAGGCAAATACTAACCATAACCAGCCATGCAAACTACCTGAAGCAATACCGCTGAAATACGCTCCAATGTTACAGCCGTATGCTAAACGTGCGCCATAACCTAACATCAAACCACCGATAACCGCCGCTAGCAGTGAGCGTTTTGGGATATTAAAGTTCGGTGCAAATTTGCCTGCTAGGCTCGCTGCGAGTAATGCACCGAGCATGATGCCGAAATTCATCATCGACGTGATATCAAACCATAATGATTCGGTCAGTGCTTTGGCATTCGCAGGTTGCTGCCAATATGCCCAAGATGCAACATCGATCCCCATGATACTTGCTGATTTTGCTGCCCAAACGGCTAAGGCAGAGGTCACGCCCCAAGGACGGCCTGCAAGTGCGAGTGTGGCAAAGTTCAGTAAAGTCAGGATAATTCCGCCCCAAACCAATGGCCATGGACCACGTAGAAAGCGTTTCCAGCCGTGTTGGTTAGCTTGCGGCTCAACTTCAAGCTGACCATGGCGTTTCTTTTCAAAGTAAACTGTTGCTGCTGCAATGATTGCAAAAACTACAAAGTTTAATGCCAGTGCAGGAACTACACCAAAGCTTTTGACTAAAGAAATCGGCTCAAAGTGGGGAAGGTCAAACCACCATTGAATATGTGAAGTTGCAATCAGTGAACCTGTACAGAAAAAGATCAACGTTACAATCATACGTGCACTACCTGCGCCCACAGTGTACAGGGTGCCTGATGCACAGCCGCCGCCAAGTTGCATACCAATACCAAAAATAAAGGCACCGATCATCACGGACATTGAAACAGGATTAACGTTACCTTTGACTGGGTTGCCAAATAATTCACCCGCACCTAAGGCAGGGAAAAAAAGTAATACAGCTAAAGCCAACATGATCATTTGTGCACGCAAGCCACGACCACGACGCTCTTTAATAAAGACACGCCAACTCGAGGTAAAACCAAAAGAAGCATGATAAAGCGTCATACCCAAAGCACCACCAATTAAAAATAGCAATGCTTGGTTAACGCCCACAACCAGATAAGCACCAAGGGTGCCTAAAATTAATAAAACAAAAGCCACCCAAATCGATACATTGGATCGATTGGCTGGCGCAGCAATTACAGACATGGAGAAAAAAGCTTAAAAAATGTAGCTCTATTTTACGGTTTTTATATATTGTAAAAATGAATATTGTTGAAAAATCACACAATCATTGCTGCGTATAAATGATTTAACATATATGAAAAACTGATAAAGCGAGCGTTAAACTGGATTTACATTAAATAAAGAACCAATCCAACTAGAAAAAAGCATGGCTGCAATGCCCCAAAGCGCAACACGTAGACTGCCTTTCAACATAGAAGTGCCTGCTGCATAACTGGCTAAGGCACCGAGGAGTGCTAGGGAAATCACGCCAACGGCCATAACGGTTTTTTCAATATGCATGTTAGCACTGATCAAAATCGCAACCATCGGAAATAGTGCACCAATTGAAAATGCTAAAGCCGATGAGAGTGCTGCTTGAACGGGTTTTGCTGCGGTATTGTCATGGATTCCAATTTCATCTCGCGCATGGGCTTCTAGTGCATCATGGGCCGTCAATTGGACTGCAACTTCATGGGCTAGGGTTGGCTCTAACCCACGATTTACATAAATTTGAGTCAGCTCTTTAAGCTCCATTTCTGGGTTACGTTGTAATTCTTTATGCTCCATGTGAAGATCTGCTTTTTCGACGTCTTCTTGAGATTTCACAGAGATATATTCGCCCGCAGCCATAGAGGTTGCACCAGAGATGAGTCCTGCAATACAGGTAATGAGTAAGGTATGGCTAGAAGCACCACTTGCGGCCATGCCCATAATTAAACTGGTGACGGAAATAATGCCATCATTTGCACCGAGTACAGATGCACGTAGCCAACCAGTACGTTCCATAAAATGTTTTTCGGTATGATGTGAATAAGACATTCTTTTCTCTAAATTTGTTATATATATGACGTCATAAGATTGACCTGACATCAGTTAAATTTCAAGTTAAAAATAGATTGAAACAGTAAGTTGAATAAAATACAGATGTAAAAAAAGCACCCGAAGGTGCTTTTTTATAAAATGCTTATTGCTGCGCTTTTTCTTTCACGTCAGCTGCACCTTGTTCAACAGCACCTGCTGTTGCAGCAGTTGCGTCTTTAGCTGCTTCTTTGGCATTGTGTGCAGCAGCTTCAGCATTTTCTGCCGCATTTTCGGCTGCTGTCGCAGTTGCAGTTGCAGCATTATCAACAGCAGTCGCTGTCGCAGTTGCCGCATCTGAAGTTGCATCAGCGATGTCATGGCCTGCTTGGTCAGCAGCGTTTTCTAAGTGTTCACCAGTTGTTGCACCTGTTTCTGGCGCTTTGTCTTTATTACAGCCAACAAGTGCAACAGTTGCAGCCAAACCTAAAGCAACAAGTAATTTATTCATTTTGATCTTTCCTTTTTTTGTTATGCCCGTAGCATGGGCTGAATTTATATTAGCTGAAAAAATATTCAAAAATCGATCAAAAATTGTTGATTTAGTGTAATTTTATCCAGCTTATTTTGTAGTTTGAAAGGCTTTATATCTGCTTATGGCGTTAAGGGTTTTGAGTAAATAATTCTTCAATTGAGTTAACAAGTAGATAGATAAATTCACTGTCTTCATGGCGCCATAAATATATTTCTTCCCCCAATTGTGTATCGTCTATCGTATGCAGCAATAAATAATCGCCATCGCCGTTATGCGCAATAGCAATGCTGTTTTCAGGGAAGTCTTCAATTTCACTTATAGTTTGATGTTCTGCGGCTAGATGATTGGTTGTACGTTTTATTCTTTTCACATCGCTGGTGTCTTGGAAGGGAAAAAGCCACCATGCTTCGATGTCATCACCATCTTTAAATTCATCCGCGCTAGAAAAGCTAATGCCGAATTCGCCACCATTTTCAATTTGCATTTTGGCTTTATATTTTTCTGGAAACTTAAATCCTAATTGTTCTTCAGTTGCAGTAATAAATTTTAAGTCTAATGGAAAGGGCATGATGTTGTTCTTAAATTATTTTGGTGTTTTATGAATAAGCTAGGCGTAAATTTTAGTCAATATTTTTTACACTCGTTATTTTTATCCTAGATGTTTTAGTTATGGACATACGGGCCATAAAAAAGCCTGCAATCAATGCAGGCTTTTTTGAGAAATTAATCTATTAAGATTAAAGACCAGCAGATGCTTTAAGCGCTTCCACTTTGTCAGTTTTTTCCCATGTGAATGCGGTATCAGAACCTTCACGACCGAAGTGACCATACGCAGCAGTTTGTTGGTACATCGGTTGGATCAAGTTCAACATACGAGTAATACCGTATGGACGTAAGTCAAAGTGTTCACGTACAAGTGCAATAATCAAATCTTCAGATACTTTTGCAGTATTGAATGTGTTGATCGAGATAGATGTTGGTTCTGCAACACCAATCGCATATGACACTTGAATTTCACATTTGTCAGCTAGACCAGCAGCCACAATGTTTTTAGCAACATAACGGCCTGCATAAGCAGCAGAACGGTCCACTTTTGATGGATCTTTACCAGAGAACGCACCACCACCGTGACGAGCCATACCACCGTAAGTATCTACAATGATTTTACGGCCTGTTAAACCACAGTCGCCTACAGGGCCGCCAATCACGAACATACCTGTTGGGTTGATGTGGAATTTAGTGTCTGCATGGAACATTTCAGCAGGAATCACTTTTTTCACGATTTCTTCAATTACCGCTTCTTTCAATTGAGCTTGAGTAATTTTTGGATCGTGCTGAGTCGAAAGTACAACTGCGTCTAAACGAACTGGCATGCCGTTTTCATAAGCAAATGTTACTTGGCTTTTTGCATCAGGACGTAACCAAGCAAGTTTGCCTTGTTTACGTAGTTCAGCTTGTTTTTCCATTAAGCGATGCGCATATGAAATAGGTGCTGGCATAAGCACATCAGTTTCACGGCTTGCATATCCAAACATTAAACCTTGGTCGCCTGCACCTTGATCTTCAGGTTTTTGACGGTCTACACCTTGAGCAATTTCAGGTGATTGTTTACCGATCATGTTGATCACGGCACAAGTTGAGCCATCAAAGCCAAGATCTGAATGATGATATCCGATACCATTTACGGTATTACGAACAATCGCTTCAAAGTCAACATTTGCAGTTGTTGTGATTTCACCGGCAAGTACAACCGCACCCGTTTTTACAAGCGTTTCACAAGCAACCCGTGCATATGGGTCTTCTTTTAAGATTGCATCCAAAATAGCATCACTGATTTGGTCAGCCATTTTATCCGGATGGCCTTCGCTTACAGATTCCGAGGTAAATACAGCGTACTCGCGCATAAGTCCTATCACAGTTAAATTTAAAGACGCAATATGTTACATCGAGAAAGCGTTTAGGACTAGCTCAACATGACCAAATTGGATGAAATTAATTCATTTCAATGACTTTTTAATTGATATAGGCATCTAAAAAATTGATATGAGCTATGGATTTCTCAATTTAAATTTTTATGATGAGATAAAACAGAGATATTGGGCTTTGGTACGAGTAACAATGTGATTAGGCGTTAAAATGCCTAAATTGGCTTTTTAAGTGAATCAATTATTAGAAAAAATCAAATCAATATCCTGAGATTTATCAATAATGAATGTCATGAACTGCCAGAATGTGACTGTAAACGACAATTATTCGTTTAATTTGAAAAATAAAACACAATAAGTGCGGGCTTTTGAGACTTGGTACGCAAATTGCCTATTTGTCATTACGTTGAATGGGGAAACGTAATGAAACAGTCTGGTTTTACACTCATTGAAATTATGATCGTGGTGGCAATCATCGGTATTTTGGCTGCAATTGCTACTGTATCTTACAATGGCTATGTCGCTCGGGCGCAAGTGGCTGAAGTATTAACAATGATTTCACCCTATAAATTAAAACTGATTGAAAATTATTCAGTGGAGCAAAGCTGTGTAGATTTGAATACAGCGTTGAATGAAAGTATCAGTACCAAGTATATTGCGAGTAGTGAAATTACTGATGTGGCAGGAACGTGTTCAGTGGTTTTTACCTTTAAATCAACAGATGTCAATTTTGCTCTTCGCTCAAAGCAGATCTATTTTAGTATTCCAGATGGTTTAAATGGTGCTTGGAATTGTCAATCTGATGATATTTCGCAGCGAAATTTACCTGCTACATGTCGTGGTATCTAAAGTTCTGTATTTAGGGTCTCGAAGATATTGGATCAGTGCTGATTTCACAGGGATGTGTATGCTCTTAGAGTTTCACAAACATTCATAAGTTTCTTTATTGATTATATTTCATATTTCTAATGGTCATTTATTTGGATCGGCTTTGGCTGCTATTTATATTCACAATTTCCATTCGATGTATTGGACTTTTATCAATTACGAAGCGTTTGCTTTCGCCACTAAACTCTAAATATGCATTGCGCTGTCATTGATTCGCCATATAAAAGCGTCACTGTATACAAAATAAACGACATGCATAGGCTTGAAATTGAGCAATAAGCGCCCAAAATACAGGTGGTGCAGGAATAATTAGCGAAAATTTGCCCCTGAGGCTTTACCCATTCCGCTTTTTTTAAGACAATATGCGCATCTTTGAATTCTTATTCATCTTACTCTTTTAAACCATTTGTTTGGACTCTGACCTATGACAACCCCGCTTAACGAACGTCGTATTGCAAACGCAATTCGTGTATTGGCAATGGATGCTGTGCAAAAAGCAAATTCAGGACATCCAGGTGCTCCAATGGGGATGGCAGATATTGCTGATGTGGTATGGCGTGAATTCCTCAACCACAACCCTGCAAACCCACAATGGGCAAACCGTGACCGTTTCGTATTGTCAAACGGCCATGGCTCTATGTTGCAATATGCGTTATTGCACTTAACAGGTTATGACCTGTCTATTGAAGATTTAAAATCTTTCCGTCAATTGCATTCTAAAACTCCAGGTCACCCAGAATTGGGCTATGCACCGGGTATCGAAACAACGACTGGTCCATTGGGTCAAGGTATTGCAAACGCTGTAGGTTTTGCACTTGCTGAAAAAACTTTAGCGGCTCAATTCAACAAAGAAGACATCACAGTTGTAGATCACAACACTTACTGTTTCTTAGGTGATGGCTGCTTAATGGAAGGTGTTTCTCACGAAGCATGTTCATTGGCTGGTACTTTGGGTCTGGGTAAATTAGTTGTTTACTACGATGACAACGGCATCTCGATTGATGGTGAAGTAGAAGGTTGGTTCTCTGACGACACAGAACAGCGTTTCTTGGCATACGGTTGGCAAGTGCTTAAAGTTGACGGTCATGATGCAGATGCAATCCGTGCGGCAACTGTTGAAGCAAAAGCTGAAACTGCGAAACCAACCTTAATTATCTGTAAAACCATTATTGGTTTAGGTTCACCAAACAAACAAGGTAAAGAAGATTGCCACGGTGCGCCGCTTGGTAATGATGAAATCGCTTTAACTCGTGAAGCTTTGGGCTGGACAGAAGGTCCATTTGAAATTCCTGCTGATGTTTATGCAGCTTGGGATGCAAAAGCAAAAGGTACTGCTTCTGAATCTGCTTGGAACGACACATTTGCTGCTTATGCTGCTAAATATCCAGCAGAAGCAGCTGAACTCAAACGTCGTCTTTCTGGTGACCTTCCTGCTGACTTCGCAGCAAAAGCGGATGCTTATATTGCTGAAGTAAATGCTAAAGCTGAAACAATCGCTACTCGTAAAGCTAGCCAAAATGCCATTCAAGCATTTGCACCACAGCTTCCAGAAATTCTAGGTGGTTCTGCTGACCTTGCAGGCTCTAACCTGACTTTATGGAAAGGCGCAGAAGGCGTTGAATCTAACCCAGCGGGTAACTACGTTCATTACGGCGTACGTGAATTCGGTATGACTGCGATTGCTAACGGTGTTGCACTTCATGGCGGTTTCGTTCCTTATGTAGCAACATTCTTAATGTTCATGGAATATGCGCGTAATGCAGTACGTATGTCTGCATTGATGAAACAGCGTGTGATTCATGTGTATACCCATGACTCAATTGGTCTAGGTGAAGATGGTCCTACACACCAACCTGTAGAGCAAATTGCATCTTTACGTGTTACACCAAATCTGAACACTTGGCGTCCATGTGACACTGTAGAAGCGTCTATTTCTTGGAAATCTGCGCTGCTTCGTTCAGAAGGCCCTACAGCATTAATCTTCTCTCGTCAAAACTTGCCATTCCAAACTCGTACAGCAGATCAAATTGCTGACGTTGCGAAAGGCGGTTATGTACTTGCAAAAGAAAAAGGCGAATTGAAAGCAATCATCATTGCGACTGGTTCAGAAGTTTCATTGGCAATGGATGCTTACGCACAGCTTGAAGGCGTACGTGTTGTTTCTATGCCATGTGCTGAAGAATTCGTAAAACAAGACGCTGCTTACCGTGAAGCGGTTCTTCCTGCTGCGATCCGTGCGCGTGTTGCTGTTGAAGCTGCGCATGTGGACTACTGGTGGAAATTTGTAGGTCTTGATGGCCGTGTAATCGGTATGACGACTTACGGTGAATCTGCTCCAGCAAAAGACTTGTACCAACACTTCGGTATCACAGCTGATGCTGTTGTTGCTGCAGTGAAAGAAATTACCGCTTAATCTATAAAGATTAACAGTAAAAAAGACGCCCCAGAGAAGGGGCGTTTTTTATTGCAGAGATTAAATATATTTTTTAATTGTGAAATAACGATTTGTAACGAATGAATTAAAGCATTGGTTTAAAATTAATTCATTCATGCAGTATTCAGCCACGGGTGCAATGTTGCCCCAAGTGAGGAAACGATGAGCCTTTACGATCAGATAAATGATGAAATTGTACTGATGGATGCTGGTGAACAGAAATGGATTGGCACGGACTTAGAGCTTGAAGCCATGGTTGCAGTAGAATTGATGTTGCAAGATTTGCAAGAAGACAAAGTGATTAAGATTCGCCGTAAGAACCATGAAAAGCATACAGGTTTAAAGCAGGTAGATCGGATCTTGGTTGAAAAGCTATAAGCTGAATGGTAAAAAAGTCCGAATCTTCGGGCTTTTTATTTGTCTATTGTATTTATAAAACAGATAAGAAAACGTTCTTTCAAGACTCATCATGTTTAAAAAGAGCGCATAAAATACAGTGTTTTCAACACAAAAAGCTTTATTTCAGTTATAAAAATCCAGTGATCATTTAAAAAAGACATTGAACGTGCAAATACAAATTAAAAATTTAACTGAAATTTCAAAAAGCCAATGGCAGCCGCTCTGGGAGCTGTATTTAGAATTTTATAAAAGTCAGGTGGCGGATGCAGTGACCGAGCGAACATGGCAAAGGTTACATGCTGCTGAGTGCGAACATATGTATGGCTTTGGAGCCGTAATTGAACATCAAGTGGTTGGGATCGTGCATGTCATTGAACATGAGAGCTGCTGGACATTGCAGCCTTATGCCTATTTGCAAGATTTATATACGCTTGAAGAATATCGCGGGCAGGGTATTGGCAAGGCGCTGATCGCGAAAGTGAAAGAATATTGTGATCAGCGGCAGTGTGACCGTGTGTATTGGCTTACGCATCAGGACAATGAAACAGCACAAAAGCTGTATGATCAAATCGCGAGAAAAACTGGGTTTATCCAATATCGCTGTCATTAAGTCAATGTAAAAGGCCATTCCAAATCAACAGCAGCTCTTGCGTGAAGAGCTGCTGCATCTAAGTATTAAGCTGAAACTTTAAAGTTTTTAGCTGAGTCTGCATCTTGCTGAATGATCCATTCTCCGCCTACGCGGAAAGATGATGCTGAGGCATAGGTATCTTCCATAAATTGGAAATAGCTGATTAAACCATTTTGAACTTTGGCTTTGATTGAAAAAGGCGAGGTAAATGTATTTTTAGCATACACTGAGGTGTAGGTGAATTGACCAAATACAGCTACGGTTTCATCTTCAGCGATCATATCCGTGATTTGAAAGTCATCGATATTCCAGTAAGTGCCGACATTGGAAAAGGTATATATATAGATGGCTCTGCCTGTGCCAGACCCAGCCCATGGCTCAATTTGTTTCAGTTCTGGGTTGCTAAAGTTAAGGGAAACATATGCTGCGTCTTCGGCTACCAGTAGCTGAGTTGCATTTTCAATGAGTTCTTTTGAAGTATTCATAAGAAATGCCAAAACCACATCTTTGGGTGTTTTAGTGTTTAAGGCTTTTTCAATAGCCAGCGATTGTTCTGTCATTTTTCGGTACTCAGATTTTTATGATGTCTAAAAATCTTAAGTGGATTTGTATTGAAAACCTACGACTCAGATGGGTTGATGTTTCCTAAATTTAGGATAAATAGCTCATAGCCTAAATTAATTATTTGAAATATATGGGAAATTTAATAATTGAGAGTAGTTGTGGATGCTGCTACAGATTTTACAAAACTATCGTTCTAAACATGCAACAAAACGTTTTATCTTTAAAGCTGTAATACGGCTAAAAATCTATAGACTTAATGGTATTCGAAAGTGAGATAAAAACATGAACTTTAAAGCATTAACAATCGGTTTGGCGGTAGCATCAGTTACAACAATTTCTATGGCAAAACCTGTTGCCTATCAAATTGATCCTACTCATACAGCAACAGTATTTACGTGGAATCATTTTGGTTTCTCAACGCCTTCTGCAAACTTTAGTGACATTCAAGGGACAATTAATGTCGATAATGCAAAACCTGCAAATTCGTCTGTGAATGTGACGATTCCATTATCGAGCTTAAATACCAATGTCAAAGCATTAGATGATCATTTAAAAACAGCTGATTTCTTTGATGCTGAAAAATATCCAAATATCACGTTTAACTAAATGTGCGGAATTCTCCATCTATAATCTGTGATTTAGATGGAGATGGATAGCACGCCTTTTCAGTCGGGTCTTTCTTGGTTTTGGATGTATTCTCGAATTACATCAATTGTCGCTCCACCTGTTGTAAGTAGACAGTATGCCCTCGTCCAAAGCACAGGTTTCCAATAATAAGGTTTTAGTTCTTCACCGAACTCCTTGCGTATCAGTCTGCTTGATACAGTTTTTAGATTATTGATGAATTTACTTGGCATGATATTCGGGTGCATATCTAACAATAAGTGAATATGATCAGCTTCACCATTGAACTCAATCAAGTCAATCTCCCAATCAGCACAGTTCTTTTTTACAATTTCTTCAAGCCGATTGATCATCTCATTTGAAAGGCATTTCTTGCGATATTTTGTTACCAACACTAAATGATAT